>NZ_RZQA01000153.1:0-9411 GCF_004022915.1 Mesorhizobium sp. M7A.F.Ca.US.006.04.2.1 | reverse complement strand
CATCTACGTCATGAACGAAGGGCGCATCGTGGGCGAAATGCCCGCCGCAGAAGCAAGCCAGGAAAAAATAATGCGCGCCATCGTTCGTGGAGAAGGAAAAGCAGCATGAGCACCGAAAGCGCCCCCGCCCCGCACGGCAATGTCGCCGAAGAGCAACGTCCACGCATCGCCGTCTCGGCGCTGGCGACGAACCTGCGCGAATACGGCCTGATCATCGCGCTGATCGTCATCATGCTGTTCTTCCAGTTCACCACGTCGGGAACGCTGTTCAAGCCGGTGAACCTGAGCAACCTGGTGCAGCAGAACTCGTTCATCATCGTGATGGCGCTGGGCATGCTGCTGGTGATCGTTTCCGGCTATATCGACCTCAGCGTCGGATCGGTCGCCGGTTTCATCGGCGCGCTGGCGGCAAACATGATGGTCATCTGGCAACTTGGACCGCTCAGCAATCCGCTGGTGGTTTCGATCATCTGCCTCGTCGTGGGCGGCCTGATCGGGGCGGCGCAAGGCTACTGGATCGCCTATCACAGAATACCGAGCTTCATCGTGACACTGGCCGGCATGCTGATCTTCCGCGGCATCTGCCAGGCGCTGCTCGGCGGCGGATCCTCGGTCGGTCCGCTTCCCGACGACTTCAAAATGCTCAGCTCGGGCTTCATCCCGGATGTCATCGGCCCGCTGACGCTGATCCCGCCGACGGTGAACGCGGCCGGCAAGACCATCATGGGCAGCGGCCTGACGCTGCACATGACGACGATCGTGCTGGGCCTGATCGCCGTGCTGGCCTATGCCTATTTCGGGGTGAGGACGCGTCGCAAGCGCGAACGCCATGGCTATGAGGCCGAGCCCTTTGCCCTGTTCGTCGTCAAGACGCTGGTCGCCAGCGCCCTGGCGCTGTTCCTGGTCTATGAGTTCGCCAGCTACAGAGGCCTGCCGGTCGTGCTGCTCGTCATGGGCGTGCTGATCTCGCTGTTCGTCTTCGTCACCAAGCGCATGACCATCGGCCGCCGTATCTACGCCATGGGCGGCAATGCCAAGGCCGCGCAGCTGTCAGGCATCAACACCGAGCGGCTGACGCTGATGGTGTTCATCAATATGGGCGTGCTGTCGGCGCTCGGCGGCCTGATCATCGCGGCGCGACTGGGACAGGCGGTGCCGGCCGCGGGCCTCGGCAGCGAGCTCGACGTCATCGCCGCCGTCTTCATCGGCGGCGCCTCGGCGATGGGCGGCGTCGGTCAGGTCATCGGCGCGGTGGTCGGCGGCTTCATCATGGGCGTGATGAACAACGGCATGTCGATCATGGGCGTCAATGTCGACTGGCAGCAGGTGGTCAAAGGCCTGGTGCTGCTCGGCGCCGTGATCTTCGACGTCTACAACAAGAACAAGGCTTGAACGGACTTAAGAGCAATTCCAGGAAAAGTGTGAAACGGTTTTCCGCCCGGAATTGCGCCAAGACAATGAGTTAGAGCGGTTCGCCGTTTCCGTGAAACGGTGAACTGCTCTGGTCGAGGAAAGCAGGAGGCATACGATCGCGACGCTGCCGGCAACCCGCCGGTAACAGAAGTCCCTGAGGGACCAGGCCCGCGAGCGCAATCCGAACTGAGAATTTAAACCGTGGCATGGACGAGGTCCCGGCCGCGCTGAGCAAGGTTTGCCGTTTTGGCAGCCCTGCCAAGGCAAATGAGAGAGGATTCATCATGCTGATCTCCCAGATCCTTGACGACGCCGAGACCATCCGCGTCGTCGCCCGCAATGGCGGCAAGACCCGGATCATCAATGGCGCCCGCAGCGTCTATTCGCTGGCGATGGAGGCCGCCCGCACCGGCGTCGGCCTCGTCGCGCTGATCGAACGCAAGGGGCTTGGCGAGACGGTCGATCTCGAGGCCGCTTACAAGAAGGGGCGGCTGCTGTCGCCGATCAATCACCCCGATCCGGCGCATCTGCACCTGACCGGCACCGGGCTGACGCATCTCGGCTCCGCCGCGACGCGCGATTCCATGCACAAGAAGCTGAGCGCCGACGGCGAGGAGCAGCTCACCGATTCCATGAAGATGTTCCGCATGGGGCTGGAGGGCGGCAAGCCGGCGAAAGGCCAGATCGGCGTGCAGCCGGAATGGTTCTACAAAGGCAACGGCACGATGGCGGTGGCACCAGGCGCCGCACTCCTGTCACCGGCCTTTGCCAAGGACGCCGGCGAAGAGCCCGAAGTCGCCGGCATCTATGTCATCGGCGACGACGGCGCACCTTTCCGCGTCGGCTTCACGCTGTCGAACGAGTTTTCCGACCACGTCACCGAGCGCGTGAACTATCTGTTCCTCGCGCATTCCAAGCTGCGCAACGCCTCGTTCGGGCCGGAGATCCTGATCGGCGACCTGCCGTCCGACATCCGCGGCACCTCGCGCATCGTGCGCGACAGCGAGGTGCTGTGGGAAAAGCCGTTCCTGTCCGGCGAAGCGAACATGTCGCACACCATCGCCAATCTCGAACATCATCATTTCAAATACGCGGCTTTTCGCCAGCCGGGTGACGTGCATGTGCACATGTTCGGCACGGCGACGCTGTCCTTCGCCGACGGCATCACGACCGAGGCCGGCGATGTCTTCGAGATCGAGGCCGGGGATTTCGGCCTGCCGCTGCGCAACCCGCTCGAGATCGAGCAGCCGGTGAAGGTGGCTGTGAAGGCGCTTTGAGAGCGCGCCTTTTCCTTCTCCCCAAGTGGGAGGTGGATCGGCGCGTTGGCGCCGAGACGGATGAGGGGTGTTCCAGCGGAGTGAAACGTTGGCGTTCCCTGGAACACCCCTCATCCGTCGCCTCCGGCGACACCTTCTCCCATAAGGGGAGAAGGAAAAAGGCGCCTCTGCCTCAATAAATATCGAAGTCGAAATACTTGGCCTGGATCTTCTTGTAGGTGCCGTCGGCAACGATCGCGTCGATGGCCGCGTTGAGCTTGTCGCGCAGGGCCGTGTCGTCCAGGCGCACGGCGATGCCGGCCTGGGTCTCGGTGCCCTTGACGTCGCCGACCAGCTTGCAGCAGCCGTCGCTTGCCTTCTTCAGCCAATCCATCAGCACGAACTTGTCCGAGATCACGGCGTCAAGACGACCGTTGGTCAGGTCGGTGATCGCCTCTTCCTGGGTGGGATAGAGTTTGGCCTCCGCGCCCGCCTTGCCATATTCATTCTGGGCATAGTCGGCCTGCGTGGTCGAAGCCTGGGCACCGACCGTCTTGCCGGCAAGGGCCGCCGGTTCGGTCGAGGTGAGATCGGTGTCCTTCGGCGCCACCAGAGCCAGCGGTGTCGTATAATATTTGTTGGTGAAGGCGACCTGCTTCTTGCGCTCCTCGGTGATGCTCATCGAGGCGATGATGGCGTCGAATTTCTTGGCCTGCAAAGCGGGAATGATGCCGTCCCAGTCCTGGGTAACGATCTCGCATTCGACCTTCATCTGCGCGCACAGCGCATTGGCGATGTCGATGTCGAAGCCTTCGACCTTGCCGTCGGCGGTAATGGTGTTGAACGGCGGATAGGCGCCCTCGGTGCCGATCTTGATTTTCTCCGCCGCCTGCACCGACAGAGAGCCGGCCAGTGTTGCCAGCATGGCAGCGCCCGCCGCCGATATGACCCATTTCGAAAATCGCATTTTCTTGGTTCCCCTTGAACGCCGCCAGCTTGACGGGCGGCAAGGCAGCCAAGCATGGCGAGCCGGTACAGGCAAGTATTTTGCCTTGGGGCAATGAGGGTCAGCGCGCGGCGCGGAAATGCTTGGACAGCTTCAGGCCCTGCGCCTGGTAGTTGGAGCCGAGATCGGTGCCGTAGAGCGCCTGCGGCCGCTTCAGCATATGCTCGTAGACCAGCCGGCCGACGATCTGGCCGTGGTCGAGGATGAACGGCACTTCATGGCTGCGCACTTCCAGCACCGCCCGGCTGCCGGTGCCGCCGGATCCGGAATGGCCGAAGCCCGGATCGAAGAAGCCGGCATAATGGACGCGGAATTCGCCGACCAGCGGATCGAAGGGCGTCATCTCGGCGGCGTAGAGCGGCGGCACATGCACCGCCTCCTGGCTGACGAGGATGTAGAATTCATCGGGGTCGAGCACCAGTTCGCCGGCGCCGCTCTTGTGGATCGGTTCCCAGAAGTCGACGACTTCCTGGGCCGCGCGCTTGTCGACATCGACGAGGCCGGTGTGATGCTTGCCGCGATAGCCGACCAAGCCGCTTTGATCGCCGTTGAGGTCGATCGACAGCGCGATGCCGCCGCCGGAAATGTTCGGCGGCTCGGTGGCGACCAGCATCTGCGTGCGATGCAGGTCGTGCAACTCGGCTTCCGAGAGCAGCGCATTGCCGATGCGGAAACGGATCTGCGACAGGCGCGACCCGGTGCGGACGACGATCGGGAAGGTGCGCGGGCTGACTTCCAGAAAGAGCGGGCCATGATAGCCGGCGGCGATCTTGTCGAACTCGTGGCCGCGATCGGTCATGACGCGGGTGAAGATGTCGAGCCGCCCGGTCGAACTCTTCGGATTGGCCGAGGCTGAAATGTCCGCCGGCAGCGCCAGGCTTTCAAGCAGGGGCACGATGTAGACGCAGCCGGTCTCCAGCACCGCGCCCTCGGCCAGATTGATCTCGTGCAGCTGCAGCCGGTCGAGCTTTTCCGAGACCTTGTGATTGGGGCCGGGCAGGAAGGAGGCGCGCACCCGCCAGGCCTTGTCGCCGAGCCTGAGATCGAGGCTGGCCGGCTGGATCTGGTCGGTGTCGAGCGCACGCGCCGACTTCAGCGCGCCGGACTGGAACAGCGCCGATATGTCCTGGTCGGGAAGAATGCCTGTCTGCCGCAAGGCTCCACTCCTGCTTGGTACAAACCTCTTAATGAAGCCGGCAATTGACGCAAGCGCGGTGCGGGTCTAAAGGGTCGTTATCCCGTGGTGATTTGGCCGGTCGGCTTGCAGCCACGTTAAACAAGTCGCTAAAGGACCGTCGGGCCGCAAGGCCGTATGGACCGGTTGCGACTTTCGCGGCCGGTTTTTTTGTGTCTGGAAGAAAAGCGATGAGCACCAAGAAGCGCAACTGGAAGCCTCAGACGGCACTCGTGCACAGCGGAACGCTGCGTTCCGGTTTCGGCGAAACGTCAGAAGCGATCTATCTCACCCAAGGCTATGTCTACGAAACGGCGCAAGCCGCCGAAGCCCGTTTCAAGGGCGAAGAGCCGGGTTTCATCTATTCGCGCTACGCCAATCCGACCGTCGACATGTTCGAGAAGCGCATGTGCGCGCTGGAAGGTGCCGAAGACGCGCGCGCCACCGCGTCGGGCATGGCCGCGGTGACGGCCGCCCTTCTGTGCAGCGCCAAGGCCGGCGACCATATCGTGGCGGCGCGTGCGCTGTTCGGCTCCTGCCGCTGGGTGGTCGAGACGCTGGCGCCGAGATACGGCATCGAGGCGACGCTGGTCGACGGCACCGACATCGCCAACTGGGAAAAGGCGGTCAAGCCGAACACCAAGCTGTTCTTCCTGGAAAGCCCGACCAATCCGACGCTGGAAGTGGTCGATATCGCCGCTGTCGCTTCGCTTGCCAATTCGATCGGCGCCAGGCTGATCGTCGACAATGTCTTCGCCACGCCCCTGCAGCAGAAGCCCTTGCAGCTCGGCGCCCATATCGTCGTCTATTCGGCGACCAAGCACATAGACGGCCAAGGGCGCTGTCTCGGCGGCGTCATCCTGTCGGACAAGAAGTGGATCGACGAGAACCTGCACGATTATTTCCGCCATACCGGCCCAAGCCTTTCGCCTTTCAACGCCTGGACGCTGCTGAAGGGCCTGGAAACGCTGCCGCTGCGCGTACGCCAGCAGACGGAAAGTGCCGGCCGGATCGCCGATTTTCTGGCCGAACGGCCGGAAATCGCGCGCGTCATCTATCCCGGCCGCGCCGACCATCCGCAGGCCGACATCGTCAAGAAGCAGATGTCGGGCGGCTCGACGCTGATCTGCCTGGACGTCAAGGGCGGCAAGCAGGCGGCCTTCGCCTTGCAGAACGCGCTCGACATCGTCCTGATCTCCAACAATCTCGGTGACGCCAAGAGCCTGATCACCCACCCGGCGACGACGACGCACAAGAATCTCAGCGACGAGGCGCGCGCCGAGCTCGGCATCGGGCCGGGCACGCTCAGGCTGTCGGTTGGCCTGGAGGATGCCGACGATCTGCTCGAGGACATCGCGCAGGCGCTGAAGGCCAGGTAGGAGGCCTTCAGGCGCCGGACGGCGTCTCTTCCAGCTCGGCCGTCTTGGTACCGATGGTCATCGCATTGCCGCGCCAGTCGATGGCGCCGCCGAGCCAACCGCGCGCCCACATCGCCGGCAGGATCAGGTCGCGCGCCATGATCGCGGCGACCATGCGTGGCGACAGGTACCAGCCCTTGGACCAGGCCAGGGCGCACTCCGGAAGATAGAAGGCCGCCAGCACGGCAAGGGCGGTTGCCCAGAGGCTGAAGCCGGCGCTTGCCGCTGCAATCAGCGCAAGCACCAGCGGCACCACGGCGCCGGTCAGGATTTCGGGTGCGAAGAACAGCGGGAAAGTGACGCGGCGCAGGCGCGCCCAACGGGCCTGACGCGACCAGATCTCGTCAAACGAGCGCCGGCCAAGCGGCTGCTCGAAGGGGGCGGCGACGAGATTGACGCGCAGGCCGAGACTGTTCACCAGCTTGGTCGCAGCGGCATCCTCGGCGATCTCGGCGGCCAGCGCGCGGATGCCGCCCTTGGCGTCGAGCATCGGCTTGTTCCAGAGCATGCTCTTGCCCTGGGCAAAGCCGAGGCCGAGCGCCTCACCGGCATATTGCCAGCGCGCCTGCAGCGTGTTGAGGAAAGCGCATTCGACCTCGGCCCAGAAGCCGGCCGGCCGCGAGCCGATCGGCGTCGAGCAGACAAGGCCGGTGCCGGGCCGCCAGGCAGCCATCAGGTGCTGGATGTAGTCCCTCGGCATCAGCACGTTGGAATCGGCCAGGACGACCCAGTCGTGCCGCGCCGCTTCCCAGCCCTTGACGCAATTGTTGAGTTTCGGATTGGCGCTGATGCGGTCGTCGCCGACAAGCAGCCGGGCCGGCACTTTCGGAAACCGGACGATCGTCCTGTTTATCAATTTGACCACCGGATCGTCGGCATGGGCGACGCAGAAAATCAGCTCATAGCGCGGCCAGTCGAGCGAGAAGGCGCGTTCCAGCGTCTCCTGCGTGAACGGCTCGACGCCGCGCGACGGCACGACGATCGACACTGGCCGCGGCTTGCCGGCCGGCGGCGCAATGGTGCGACGCCGTCTCAGACGCGACGCGGCGAGCACGATGCTGGCGAGATTCGAGAGGATGAGGACGGTTGAAAGCGTGGCGGCTATGAGAGTGAGTTGCATCGAGGTCCGGTCACTCCAGGAAAACCGGTCCGCAAGATGGCCGGTTTCAACAGTTCAGCAGAGCGCCCGAGTCGCGCGTCACCAGTCCGCGCACACCATCATTGTCATATGTCACTTAAATGACATTCTTTGTCGGCACCTGCCCGCGAGGCCGGCCAGAGGAGGCTTCGATCGGTTGACCTAACCGCACGGAGCGCCGAAAGTTCCGCTGGAACCGTTTTTTGGAGCCGCTTATGTATAGCGCCGTCACGCGCAACATCGAAGTGCAGGTCAGGCCGTTCTATCTGGAGGACCGTTCGGATCCCTCGGAGAACCGCTATGTCTGGGGCTATCAGATAACGATCGACAATCAGTCGGACGATTTCGTGCAGCTTCTGTCGCGATATTGGCACATCACCGACGGCACCGGCCGGGTCGAGGAAGTGCGCGGCCCCGGCGTGGTCGGCGACCAGCCCGAACTCAATCCCGGCGACAGCTACCAGTACACATCCGGTTGCCCGCTCTCGACACCGTCCGGCATCATGGTCGGGCATTACACGATGCGCAACAAGCGGGGCGAGACGTTCGACATCGCCATTCCGGCGTTTTCGCTGGACTTGCCGGGGACGCGGCGGACGGTGAATTGATTTCGCCTCACCGGCCGCGGAGCGACCGGTGAGGCGTGGTTTCTACTCTACTGGGCCGCGAATTCCGCCGGGTCGAAATCATATTGCTTCGAACAGAATTCGCAGGCGACGTGGATGCCGCCGTCTTCGGTGCTGTCCTTGATCTCCTGGGCGGAAAAACCCTCGAGGATGCCGCGGATCTTGTCCCTGGAGCACGAGCACTGGTCGGCGACCGGAACACCGCCGAAGACGCGCACGCCATGCTCGTGGAACAGCCTGTAGAGCAGCCGCTCGGCGCCGATCGTCGGGTCGATCAGTTCGGTCGGCTCGATGGTGCCGAGCAGAGCCAGCAACTCCTGCCAGGAATTGTCGACCGGATCGTGGATCTCCTCACGCGGATCGCCATCGCCGCCCGGCAGGTCCGGGACGCGCATGCGCTCGGGCGACTGCGGCAGGAACTGCGCCAGGATACCGCCGGCGCGCCATTGCTCGCGGGCGCCGCCGGGACCGGGCGTCAAAAGCTTGGCCACCGACAGCCTGATATCCGTCGGGATCTGCTCCGACTGACGGAAATAGGTGCGTGCCGCGTCTTCCAGGGTCTCGCCATCGAGCTGGACGATACCCTGATAGCGCTGCGTATGGGCGCCCTGGTCGATGGTCAGCGCCAGCACGCCACTGCCGAGCAGCGTCTGCTGGGAGGTTTCGCCCGCCGCGACCAGCGCTTCCAGCCGGTCGGCATCGAAACGCGCATAGGCGCGCAGCGCCGAGGGCGTGGAAAAATCCGCAACCAGCATGTCGACGGGCCCGTCGGTGCGGGTCTGCAGGATGAACTTGCCCTCGAACTTCAGCGAAGTGCCGAGCAGCACGGTCAGCACACAGGCCTCCGCCAGCAGGCGGGCGACCGGCTCGGGATAATCGTGGCGGCTGAGGATGGCGTCCAGCATTGGCCCGAGTTGGACCGTGCGGCCGCGCACGTCGAGAGGGCCGACCTCGAACGGCACGACGTGATCGTCGCCGGCATAGCCGAATTCACCGAGTTTGGGGTGATGTTCAGTCACTTGATAGGTTTCCAACATGACAAAGCTCCAGGGCGCGGCCATGCCGCCCTCCGGGGCGCATGCGTCGAAACGCGCTTGATTTGCGTGATGCGGCGCAAATAGGCATCACACGCCCGCAGATCAAGCTCCCAGGGATCAAGCGCCCAGACACCTCAAGCGCCTAGACACCAGGCAAGCACGGCCTTCTGGGCATGGAGCCGGTTCTCGGCTTCGTCGAAGACCACCGAATGCGGTCCGTCGATAACCTCGTCTGTCACTTCCTCGCCGCGATGCGCCGGCAGGCAATGCATGAACAGCGCGTCCGGCTTGGCTCTCGCCATCAGCTTGGCATTGACCTGGTAGGGCGAGAACACATTGTGGC
>NZ_RZQA01001539.1:0-643 GCF_004022915.1 Mesorhizobium sp. M7A.F.Ca.US.006.04.2.1 | reverse complement strand
CATGGCACTGTGCGCACGGTGAGCCCGGATTCCTTCTCGGCCCGGGAACAGGCGCGCGACCCGAACAGCTCGTTGGCCATGCTGCCCCCGGACGCTGACCTGTTTTACCGCACGCAGATTTCCATCGACGAGGTCGCCCTCCATGGCGTGCCCGCAAGTTTCACGATCGTCCCTGGCATGCCGGTAACCGCTGACGTCAAGGTCGGCCGCCGTACCGTGCTCAAGTATATTCTCGGCGCCATACTCCCCCTAGGCCAAGAAGCGATGAGGGAGCCATAGGCTCGGGCGCCGTGCGCGACAAACGGAGGTATGCGTTCTCGCATCGATGGCAATCCTTGACCGCCTGACTGCTTACGGTCCACCAGCGCTGGTATTGCGCCGGGCGATCCAGCTTTCTGACAGCGGCAAGCCTTTAGAAGCCTTTCCGCTGCTGGCAATTGCGGCACGCGCCGGGATTGTCGAGGCCGAATACCGCGTCGCTCGTTGCTATCTCGAAGGTTTGGGTGTGCCGCCAAGCCGGTCGGAAGGCGCGCGTTGGCTGCGGCGAGCGGCCGATCACGGCAGCCCCGATGCCCAGTCGCTCCTCGCCGCGCTTTACGTGGCTGGACTGGCGGCGCAGGAGCCCGACGGCAATGGCTTGGAA
>NZ_RZQA01001538.1:0-650 GCF_004022915.1 Mesorhizobium sp. M7A.F.Ca.US.006.04.2.1 | reverse complement strand
GATCGGGAGAGCTCCGCGATGCGGTCGACCTCGCCTTCCATCAGGATGACGAAGGGCGGATAGCCTTGTTCAACCGAGCCGGCCGCGACTTCGACCGGCAGACTGCCGCCGCCGGCAATGATGCCGACCCTGGAGCCCGGCGGAAGATCAAGACGCGCTGCCGCTGTCTCAGTCTTCGTCATCGACGTCGTCGCCATCGCCGCCCTTGAGCGACGGCACAGCATAGTGCCGCTTGCCGCGACTGGTGATGAAATCGATGATCTTCATGGCGGTCGGCGACGACGCGAACTCCGCCTTGGCGAACTCGATGTTCTCGCCAACAGTGCGGGAACGATCGAAGATCATCCTGTAAGCCTTGCGCAGCACAAGGATTTCGGACCTCGGCAGGCCGGAGCGCTTGAGCCCGATGATGTTGAGACCGCGCAAACTGGCGCGGTTGCCGACCGCTATGGCGAAGGGGATGACATCGCCGACGATCGCGGAGCAACCGCCCAGAAAGGCGTTGTCGCCGATGCGGACAAACTGATGCACTGCGGTCAGGCCGCCGATATAGACGTTGTTACCGACCTCGCAGTGGCCGCCCAGCGTTGCGCCATTGGCGAACGTCGCATTGTTGCCGACGACGCAATCATGGGCGATATGGGCGTAGG
>NZ_RZQA01001537.1:0-651 GCF_004022915.1 Mesorhizobium sp. M7A.F.Ca.US.006.04.2.1 | reverse complement strand
AGAACGGCCCGGTGACCACGCGCCTGATGTCGGTCGACGATGCCATCGCCGAGGGCGCCATGGCGCTGTTTGGCGAAAAGTACGGCGACGAAGTGCGCGTCGTGTCGATGGGCACCGGCCTGCACGGCGCCAAGGCGAACCGGCCCTATTCGGTCGAGCTCTGCGGTGGCACCCATGTCCGGGCGACCGGCGATATCGGCCTCGTGCGTGTCGTATCGGACAGCGCGGTCGCCGCCGGCGTGCGCCGCATCGAGGCATTGACGGGCGAAGCCGCGCGCAAACATCTCGACGAGCAGGACAGGCGTTTGAAGGCGACGGCAGCCGTGTTGAAGATTTCGCCGGCCGATGTACCGGCGCGCGTCGAGACGCTGCTCGAAGAGCGCAAGAAGCTCGAAAAGGAACTGACCGAAGCGCGCAAGAAGCTGGCATTGGGCGGCGGATCGTCTGCCGATGCTCCAGCCGCCAATGAGACGGTGGCCGGTGTCGGCTTTCTCGGCAAGACGGTCTCAGGTGTCTCACCGAAGGACCTGAAGCCGCTGGCCGATGCCGGCAAGACGTCGCTCGGCTCCGGCGTCGTCGTCTTCGTCGGCTCCGGTGAGGACAACAAGGCCAGCGGCTTCAGGTCCTTCGGTGAGACACCTGAGACCGTCT
>NZ_RZQA01001536.1:0-651 GCF_004022915.1 Mesorhizobium sp. M7A.F.Ca.US.006.04.2.1 | reverse complement strand
ACGTGACACGCCCTGCCCCGAAGCGAACTTCGCGCCGAAATCGGCTCAAGTCCATTCAAGAAGTTGCGTGCATCGGAAGGTCAGTCGACCAGCAACAGATGACGTGCGGATGAACGGTGCCGGTGAGGAAATCAGCCCTTGTCGTCGTCGCCCTGGGTGATCAGCCGCGCGCTGCGTTGCCCCGTCGCGTAGATCCATAGCCAGCTCAGCGAAACAGCAAGCCGGTTGCGAAAGCCGATCAGGAAATAGATGTGGGCCACTCCCCACAGCCACCAGGCGAGCCAGCCGGTGAGCTTGATCCAGCCGAAATCGATGGCGGCGGCGCGTTTGCCGATCGTCGCCAGATCGCCGGCATGCCTGTAGTGGAAAGGACGCGCGGTCGTGTCGCCGCCGAGCCTGGCCTTGATGGTAGCCGCAACATGTCGGCCCTCCTGCTTGGCGGAAGGCGCCACGCCGGGAACCGGCCGCCCGTCTGGCCGCAGCACATGAGCGGCGTCGCCGATGACGAAGATCTCCGGGCTGCCACGCACACTTAGATCGGGCTCGACCAGCACCCTGCCCGCGCGGTCCGCCTTCGCTCCCAGCCATTCAGCGGCTGGCGAAGCGGCAACGCCGGCTGCCCACAGGATCGTTCGGGCGGCCAGTTGCTTA
>NZ_RZQA01001535.1:0-651 GCF_004022915.1 Mesorhizobium sp. M7A.F.Ca.US.006.04.2.1 | reverse complement strand
CTTGGCACGCTTCAGATGTCCGCCGACGATGTCGGCCATCGCCTGTTCGGCGGCCTCGGTTGCCTGCAGGAACGCGCCCGGGGGCAAGGCGACAGCGACGCTGCCGAACATGACCACCGGCTTTTTCGGCTCGATAATGATTTCGTCATCGATGGACAGCCTGGCAAAGCCCTGCGCCATGACGAAGTTAGCCGCGATCCGGCGCTGGTGCTCCCCGAGCTTGCCGGATTCGTGAACCGCGACATCGAGCCCCGAACCGGTCACGGTGACCGCCAGCCGGAACGATTTGGTGGTTGCGCAGACCAATTCGGCGAGCGCCCTCAAGCGATCGAGGGCGGCAACGATCTCCGGCAGCGAGATCGGGCATTCCGATATGGCGACGATCTCCGGCGACAGATGGCGATGGAAGCCGAGCAGCATGCCTGTCTCGGTGCGCCGGGCGGCAAGCACGACACGGCGGCGCGTCTGCGGTGCGCAGGCGACCAGGTCACCGATCTCGCAATCGATGCCCTTGCCCTTCAGGGTGTGCGCCACTTTTTCGCGCTTCCACCGGCGATAGGCTTCGGCTTCGAAATGCTGGAGCGCGCAACCGCCGCATTCGGTGAAGTGGCGGCAGGCGGGATCGATGCGCAGCGGCGATGCTTCCAGCAC
>NZ_RZQA01001534.1:0-652 GCF_004022915.1 Mesorhizobium sp. M7A.F.Ca.US.006.04.2.1 | reverse complement strand
CACGCTGCGACAGCCGGGCGGGATCGCAGGCCAGCAGCTTCTGCGTGTAGGGATGGCGGGCGTCGTGGAAGATCTCGCGGGTCGTGCCGCTTTCCACCACCTCGCCGGCATACATCACGATCATCTCGTCGCAGAGTTCGGCGATCACGCCCAGATGATGCGAGATGAACAGCACCGAGCAGCCGATGTCGCGCTGCAGATCCTTGAGCAGTTCGATGGTGGCCACCTCCAGCGTCGCATCGAGCGCCGTGGTCGGCTCGTCGGCGATCAGCAGCGCCGGCTCCATCATCAGCGCCATGGCAATGGCGATGCGCTGCTTCATGCCGCCGGAGAATTCGTGCGGAAACTGTGTCAGCCGGCTTTCCGGATCGGGAATGCGAACCTTGCGCAGCATGGCGACCGAGCGCGCATCCTTGTCCCGCTTCGACAGACCCGAGCGATACTGGATGTCGCGCATCTGCCGCCCCACCGACAGCACCGGGTTGAGCGCGCCCATCGGGTCCTGGAAAACGGTGGCGATCCTTTGCCCGCGCAAGCCGCGCATCGCCATGGGGTCAAGCCGGGCGAGGTCCTTGTCACCCTCGAAGATGATCTCGCCCGATAATATCTCGCCATTGTCGGCGAGCAGGCCGAGAATGGCGTTGATGAGCGT
>NZ_RZQA01001533.1:0-655 GCF_004022915.1 Mesorhizobium sp. M7A.F.Ca.US.006.04.2.1 | reverse complement strand
GCGCCGGGAGATACCAGGATGCGTCTATGATCGTCAGGCCCGGCTCGCCGAGACGTTGCTGCAGCCAGTCTGCGTCGACGGTGAAGGGGCTGTCCTCGGCCATTTTGTGCTCCTGCTCGCCTTTTGGCGATCACTGTCTGTTCAGTTTGCCGGCATCGGCCCAAAGCGGATGCGGAAGCGCCGGTTTTCACGGCCCTTCTTCTCGATCTTGCCGATGTGGATTTCGCCGACTTCGCCAGTGCTCTTCACATGGGTGCCGCCGCAGGGCTGACTGTCCACCGAGGCGTTGTCGCCGATACAGACCAGGCGGATCTTGCCGGTGCCGGCCGGCGGCCGGACGTTCTTGGATTTCACCAGGCCGGGATTGGCGGCCAGTTCCTCGTCACTGATCAGCCTGACAAAGATCGGATGATCGGCCCGCACCAGCTCCATCAGCCCGGCGGTGATGTCCTCCTTGGTGAAGCCGGCATCCGGAGCGTCGAAGTCGACACGGCTGTCGTCCTCGGAAACGGCGGCACCGGTGATTGGAAACGGACAGACGACGGTGAGCAAATGGCAAGCCGCATGCATGCGCATCAGGAGATGCCGGCGTTCCCAGTCGATGGCCAGCCTCACCGTCTCGCCGACCTGTGGCACTGCTTGCTCCGGCGCCGGC
>NZ_RZQA01001532.1:0-655 GCF_004022915.1 Mesorhizobium sp. M7A.F.Ca.US.006.04.2.1 | reverse complement strand
AGGGCCTGTTCATCGATGGCGTGCAGGTCGAGGCAACAAGCGGCGCAAGCCTGCCGGTGACGTCGCCGATCGACGGCCGACCTTTCGCCAGCATCGCCGACGGCAACGCCGCCGATATCGACCGCGCCGTGAAGTCGGCGCGCAAGGCGTTCGAGAAGGACTCGTGGTCGCGCGCCACACCCGCCTTTCGCAAGAAGGTGCTGACGAAATTCGCCGAGCTGGTCGAGAAACACGCCGATGAGCTCGCCGTGCTCGGTGTGCGCGACAACGGCACCGAGATCGGCATGGCCTACAAGGCAGAACCGCTGTCGGCGGCAGGCACCATCCGCTACTATGCCGAGGCCATCGACAAGGTCTATGGCGAGATAGCGCCGACGGCCGAGAATGTGCTCGGACTGATCCACAAGGAGCCGCTCGGCGTCGTCGGCGTCATCGTGCCGTGGAATTTCCCGCTGATGATCGGTGCCTGGAAGATCGCGCCTGCACTTGCCGCCGGCAATTGCGTGGTGGTGAAGCCGCCGGAGATCGCCTCGCTGACGCTGCTGCGGCTGGCCGAACTGGCAAGCGAGGCCGGCTTGCCCGCCGGTGTGCTCAACGTCGTCACCGGGCTTGGCGCGGTCACCGGCGAGGCGCTCGGTCTGCATATGGATGTCGA
>NZ_RZQA01001531.1:0-656 GCF_004022915.1 Mesorhizobium sp. M7A.F.Ca.US.006.04.2.1 | reverse complement strand
TCCTCAACCTCGCCAACCGGCTCTATGGCGGCGCCGTCACCGACACCGACGACGCCTGCCGGCTGCTGGCCGGCGAAACCGTCACCGTCTGGCAGGTCGAGGGCTCGGTGCCGCTGCGTTTCAGCTTCGACAACGCGGCCGCGCTCTACGCCGATCTATGACGCGAGGCTCTTACGAAACACGGCTCGACCCGGCCCTTTGGGCCTATATCGACGCCGTCAACGCCTGGTATCCGCCCGAAATCATCGGCCTGCCGATCGACAAGCAGCGCGCCGTCTACGACCGGATGAGCCGGGCTTTCCACCAGGGCCGCCCGGCTGGCGTCAAGGCCAGCGACGGGCTGATCGCCGCCGCCGGCCGCGACATCCCGGTCCGGCGCTACCGGCTCGAGGGCAACGCCGCCAAGGCGATGGTGGTCTACTACCACGGCGGCGGCTTCATCCTCGGCGGGTTGGAAAGCCATGACGACATCTGCGCCGAGCTCTGCGCCGGCACAGGTTTCGACGTGCTGTCGGTCGATTACCGGCTGGCGCCGGAGCATCTCCATCCCGCCGCCTTCGACGATGCGGTGGCCGCCTTCGAATGGGCAGCGGCGAGATCAGGCCTGCCGCTGGTGCTGTGCGGCGAAAGCGCCGGCGGCAATCTGGCCGCGGCGC
>NZ_RZQA01001530.1:0-659 GCF_004022915.1 Mesorhizobium sp. M7A.F.Ca.US.006.04.2.1 | reverse complement strand
ATCGTCATAGGCGGGGTCGCAATCTTCCATGAGCTTCAGCCGCGGGCCATGTTTGCCCAATTGCAGCTGCAGATTGTCTGCTTGTGCCGGAAAAGCCGCCAAGGTGATGGCGCCGAGGCCGACAAGCGCCATCAGCGATGAGGTGATCGAAACCTTGCCCACTACGTCCTCCATTTTGAACCACAACACATCTATCCTTAGATGGTTCGGCTCTCCCCGGCTATTGCCGATAGGAGGTTTGCTGCCAAGATCGATTGTTGCGTTAACGCCGGCGCCAGCCGATGTCACCGCGCTCCGCCCCATCGAGGCGGTCGAGCAGTTCTCGGAGCCGGTCGGGAATGTCGGCCTCGGTGCGGAAGGCCGGCAAGGTGCGTAGAAAGCGGGTCACCGCCTCGGCACCCAACTGGCGCCTGACCTCGATGGCCAGCCCTTCTGCCTTTTCGCCCGTGTTGCGGGTCATCGTCTCAAAATCCTGTGTCGGCTTCGAAACTCCTCCAGTAAGGGAATGGTTCCCCCATCCTGCCTGTGGGGCAAGCAAAGCCGGCAGTTAAGGTAAAATTTGAATTAAAATCGAAATGCCTTGCCTGCCATTGTCCGGCCTTGGCCGGTGGCTTCCATAATCGCTTACCCCTTGATTTTTGGCTGCCAAACATCGATAT
>NZ_RZQA01000152.1:0-9456 GCF_004022915.1 Mesorhizobium sp. M7A.F.Ca.US.006.04.2.1 | reverse complement strand
TCCTCCAACAGTTGCCGCAGTTCCCCTGGCTCGAACGCCATCATTGGTGGGGAGGCAGGCTCGTCTTCCAACAGTTGCCGCAGTTCCCCTGGCTCGAATGCCATCATCGGTGGGGAGGCGGGTTCATCCTCCAGCAGCTGCCGCGGCTCTTCCTCGTGCGGCAAGCGCCTCCTTAGCCGGTCTTGCAGCGCCTGCCGATCGGCAACGAGGTTGTCGAGGGGCAGCGGCTCGTGGTCTGGCCGCTGCCCTTTCACCAATCGTTCAACCAGCGCCCACGTGCCCTCCAGGACAAATACGCCGCAATCATAATGGTTCGTCTGTCTGGCCATGGGGGCTGGCGCCAAGGTGGCATTCAGCAGTCCTGCGAGCTGTTTTGCAGGCACGTCGTTATATCCCTCTCGCTGGAGGGAGTCGTAGTGATAGGCGAACCGCCTTTCCGGGTCGCGGCGATCAACGAGCAGCAGCGACCAATGGGTGCCGGGGCTAGTAGCCGTGCCATTATTCACTGGCAAGAACAGGAAGTCGGCTGTGGCGTTGTTTTGATTATAGATGGACTGCAATATGCCTCGAGCGTCTTGCGGCGACGTGTGTCGCAGTAGATGGGATACGGAAGGATCCACCAGCCGAGTCCGGGCAGCGAGCGCCGGATTGATCCCCTGCAGTTGCCCCTCCAGCAAATTGTAATCTCTCTGGATATGGGCGTCGCTCAGCCATTCGGCGGCGCCGAGCACCCGCCCCGTTGCAACGTTGGACGGGGCTGTCGGATCGAGCGCCCCGATCTGAGCCCCAGAGGAACTGGTAGTCAGTGTGGTCACATCAACCAGTGGAAGGCCGCGGTAGGTGCCTGGCAGCCTAGCGGTTGCTGGCGAGGCGGGTTGGGGAGCTCTTGCCGGTGCCGCTGGCCCAGCTTCAGCAGCGGCCCCAACGCGCCTGGTGACTGCGTCTGCCGGATGAGCAGAAAGGACAGTTTCGCGCCCGAGCACAATGCGCGGCAGGATATCCCGGAGGTGAGCCAATGCAGAACTGATACTTAGCCTATTACCATAGGAGACAGCCTTGAAGCTCTCAACATCTTTATCCAGCGATTTGTCGTGAATCCGAGCCGCAATCCCAAGCTTGTTATTTTGACGCAGGTACTGACTAAAATGTCTAAGAAAATTTGTATAGCCGCCCACGGTATCTGGATTCCGTCCGGTCGCAGGCGCTGCCAGGTACTCCTTGGTCGAAGCGGCTCTGTAATTTCTAATGAGCTCGGCATCGTCAGGATAGGGGATCACGACAGGGCGAGCCATAATCGGGGCTCCGCCTGTCGACTTCTTGAGGTAACGCAGTGCGCCAGCCACGGTGGAGGAACCACCCGTACTCTCGTACTCCTTGAGATCCTGATCCAGCGACGAATGGTAAAGCCGAGCAGCAAACCCTGGCTTGTTGTTTTGAAGGAGCCACCGACTAAAGCCGAAAAGAGAATTTACATTGTAAGTGACCGTGTTCGCTTTGGCCTTACCCGCGTGGAATGCTGCCCTCAGCCCTTCGATAGCGGTCGCATCGTTGGAATAGACAGGACGCTTGTCGGCACCGTCGGGGACTACAATTGGACGATCCGGCTGCACTGTCGAGGGCATCGACCCACCACCTCCGGGATGCGGTGCTGGGGTGGATTCGTGCTCATCCCTCTGCCTGACGAGCTGCGCCTCACATTCCGGTGTAGCCACCTCATGAGGATCCTGCATCGGTTCGATCCCCTCCATCTCCTGCTGCAACCAAGCCAAAGCTTGGCGAGCGGCCTGCGCGGCTTCATCAACCGCGGAGGATGTCTCCACACCTCTGGCGGACGCCGGCAGAGCCTGCTCCGCCCGCCGTCGAAAGAGCTCTGGCGAGGCGGATTTCTCCGCCCACAATCTGGGCTGCGTAGCGAGTCCCCGTCCAGATTTATGTGGCACCGCCTCGCTTGGCAGCGGGCTGCTCCTGTCCCGTGCAGCTACCAGCTCCTCCGGGGCGCCCTGGTCGCCGTGGCGCCAGTTCAAGTGAGGGACGGCCTCTCCAAAGTCGGGCGCTTGGTGTTGGTGCGCGGTTGGGGCGAGAGACAATGGTAGATCGGTGCCCTCCTTATAACCTACCGGCAGGAGCTCCTCTGGCCAATCGAATCCCTGCTGTGGTGCGGTATGCTGAGCAGCGTCGCCACGGGGACGAGCCTCCATGCTGACCGCGTTTTCCAGATGATTCCCGAGTATAACGCGCGGCGGGTTCTTGCGGAGATAAACCAGCGCAGATTCGATCGGAGCTCCACCATTAGAGGAGGCGGCCTTGTAGCTCTCAACATCTTTATCCAGCGATTTATCGTAAATGCGACCCGCAATTCCGAGCTTGTCATTTTGACGTAGGTAATGACTGAAATGGTTAAGAGCAGTTGCGTAGCCGCTCGCGGATCTGAAATGTCTGGTGAGCGCGGCGTCGTCAGGATGGGGGTTCAGGACAGCGCGACCCACAATCGGGCCGGCTCCGCCCATCGACTTCATCAATTGACGCAGTGCGCCAGCCACGGTGGAGGAACCACCCCTACTCTCGTACTCCTCGAGATCCTGGCTCAGCGACGGATGGTAAAGCCGAGCAGCAAGCCCTGGCTTGTTGTTTTGAAAGAGCCAACGACTAAAGCCGAAAAGAGAATTTGTGCTGCGAGTGACCGTGTCCGGCCTGGCTTTACCCGCAAGGAGTGCTGACTTCAGCCCTTCGATGGCGGTGGCATCGTTGGAATAAACAGGACGCTTGTCGGCACCGTCGGGGACCACAATTGGACGATCCGGCTGCACTGTCGAGGGCATCGACCCGTCGAGATGCGGTGCTGGGGTGTATTCGTGCTCGTCCCCCTGCATCACAAGTTGCGCCTCCCGTTCCGATGTACCCACCTGATCGGTGGGGAGTTGCATCATCACGCGAGCGCCTGAGTTGCCAACCTCACCTGGTTGCCGCTCAGTGACAGCATGCTGCAGATTGCTTTGGATCCTCTGCCTCTTCGTTGGTCTCAACTCACCTTTACCATGCGAGCCATTGACGAGGACCTCCTCGCCTAGCGCACCCATCAACTCGTCCGCCGCCTGCAGTTCGCCCAAGTGCTGCTCAAAACCGGCTTGGCCGGCCTGTCCGCTTGCTCGTGCGGTACGGCGTGCTGCACCTGCAGCCAAGCTGCCACGATGAATGTCTAGTTTGTACGGGTGCACGCTATCCTCACTTCCACAGATCACATGAGCAACCTACTCAGGCAAGCTTTCGAGAGGCTGACGAGGTCCGCCGCCGCGGAAGGCGAAGGCTGGTTTTCTGCTCAGCGGTTGACGGCCTCGCGTGTTGCGGCCGCGCCGGGTATCACGCCAATCAATCTGAATAGTCGATGCGTCAAACGAACCAGGATGGGATTTTCGTAGCGGGGCTGCTCTACTCACTCTTGTCCTGAGGGCAGAATTCAACCATATCGCCGAGCAACTGGATGCCGATTGGATACCCGATCCGGAAAGCTTCAGCTCATATGTGACGCGAGGATGAGAATCGTGGCAGCTCCAGACCGACGGGCTGCCACCCACAGCGGCGATGACCGACGAGGGTCTTCTATTGCCAAGGCAATCGTCCGTTCGGGGACCTATGTGTTCCAATGCTCGTCGAGCGGATCGGTGGGCCGCACCGCCGTAGCGTTACGGCGAGCGGAAGCGGCGTTGGGTGCGGCTTTTCCCCTGAACGCTTCACACCAGGCTGATAGGGGATCTTGCAATCGCACACACGCGGTCTGCAGGCGTGCCTATCAAGCAGTTTGCTCAGACCAACGTCGCGGCGAGCCGATCCTCAATACGCAGCGCAAGTCCTAGACTCCACGATCGTCCTTCGGTGCAGATTTGCTCGCGCCTCGCCCTGATTACAGCTGATAAGGCGAGCTAACAATTGCAAGAGCCACAAGCTATTCCAGCTCGATCGGTTTGGTGTTCCAGTCGGGCGGGGTCTGACCGAGAATGTTGCGAACGAAGAAGTCTAGGAGTTTGCGCTCGGTGTAGGTGCCTAGAGTATGGTGATTGGCACCAGGAACGTAGACCATGTCAAAATCTTTTCCTGCCTTGATGAGTCGATCGGCAAGCTGGAACGAGCAAAACGGATCGACATTATCATCCATTTCGCCGACCGCGATCATCAGCTTGCCCTGCAGCCTGTGAGCATTGTCAACGGCGGAGGATTGCGAATATTCAATGCCGACCGGCCACCCCATCCAAAGTTCGTTCCACCAGGTCTTGTCTATCCTGTTGTCGAAGCAGCCGTTTTTGGCGACGGCGACCTTGTAGAAATCGGGGTGAAAGAGCAGCGCGCTGACTGCACTCTGGCCGCCGGCGGATGCGCCAAAAATGCCGACGTTGGATATGTCGTACCATGGATATTGCGCGGCCGCCGCCTTGTGCCACAGAATGCGATCGGGAAATCCTGCGTCCTTCAGATTCTTCCAAGCAACATCATGGAAGGCGCGGGAGCGGTTGTTGGTGCCCATGCCGTCGATCTGAGCAACGACGAAGCCCAGCTGCGTGAGCGGCTCTGTCCACCGCGAGAAGGATTTTGGGACGAAGGAGCCGTGGGGTCCAGCATAGATATTCTCCACAACCGGGTATTTCTTCGTCGGGTCGAAGTTGGCTGGCAGGTGGAGCACGCCCCAGATGTCAGTTTTGCCGTCGCGCCCCTTGGAATGGAAACTGAGCGGCGGCTGCCAGCCTGCGGCGACGAGCTCAGAAATGTCGGCCGTCTCGATCTGCTGGAGCTTGGCATTGTCGCTGGCGCGGTAGAGTGCCATGCGCGGGGGCAGATCGATGCGTGACCAGAGATCGACATAATAGCGCCTGTCAGGCGAGAACTCGATATGGTGGTTGGCCGGTTCGGGCGTCAGTGCAGTCAGTCCCTTGCCGTCAAAGCCGATGCGGTAAGCATGGACCCAATAGGGGTCCTCCTGCGAGTTCATCCCGCTCGCCTCGAACCAGATCTGACGCTTGACCGGATCGACATGGTTGACCCTCCGGACGACCCACTCACCTCGCGTGATCTGGTTTTCGAGCGCGCCTGTCCGGCCGTTGAAAAGATACAAATGCTCATACCCGTCGCGCTCTGATGCCCAGATGATCTCCTTCCCGTCATCGACATCGTAACGGAAGATTTTTCCGGCATCCTCCTGGCCATGCCCCAGCGGCAAATAATCAACGAATGTCTCGCTGGTCTCATCGATCAGGGAGCGCCCGCGGCCCGAGGCGGCGTCTACCTCGACCAGGCGATAAAGCTGATGCCCGCGCTGGTTATATTCGAAAGTGAAGCCGCGGCTGTCCGCCCACCACCGGAGAGGGGAAAGTTCGAAGACGTTCGAGAAGAGGGCACCGTCAATCACGATCTGGCGCCGGCCGGCAATGTCGAACAGGACTGGCTGGGGCAGCGGAAGGACATCGCCCGGCCTGGGATAGAATTTTGTTGAATATTCCCGCTCCAACTGGTCCGTCGAAGAATTGAGGTAGCGGACCTCTCGCCTATAGCCGGGGCGAACAAGGTAAGCGGCGAGGTGGCGCGAGTCCGGCGACCAGCTCAGCGTCGAAAAGACGTAGCAATTGCCTTCGGCTCCGTCCCGGCTCAGAGGAACATCCTGCAATCCGTCCTCGCTGCGCAGGAAAACGTTGCAGTTCTTGATATAGGCGATCCATTTGCCGTCGGGCGACGCGTTGCTCTTGTCGGGGTTGTTCTCCGCTGGCGGCGTGTAGCGGTGGCTGAGCTCCCTACGGTCCCCTTTCCTTGCATCGAATGTGGTGCTGGTACAGTCATAGCTTGCAAGGTCGCAGCTCCACCGGGTGTCTTCAATCTGGAAGTCGAGCCTGCGACCATCCTCACTCAGTTCGAAACGGTCGAACGGAAGATTGCCGGCTTGATAGCTCTCATGGCTCACCTTGTTTAGCGCTGCCGCCAGACGCGCCTGATCGAAAGCGGGCCGCTTGAAACCCGTGGCAGCATCGACCTGCATGAACTGCTGCTCGCCGTGGCTAGTCCGGCGGTAGACGAAGGCTTCACCCCCGGTCAGCCAGAAAGGCATTTTGGGGACATTGACAGTGAGCCCGCCATATCGATCGTTGATCGTAAGTGCGCGCTTGAAATCGGCCGGCGCTAGCGTCGGGTGTAAACTTTTCGAACCCTTGGCCAGCGTCTGAGTTGCCGATCGCCATGCGGCGCGCGTCAAAGCGCCGATCCTGGACATACCTGTTCACTTCTTTCGGTTTTCGGAATGCTAATTTTGAAGTTGGGTTCTCGTCGCCGGTCTGCAGCAGCGCCGAAGCGTCGCCTTGGAGGAGAGCCAGCACGCGGGTGCAGCCAGGCACGCGCAACAGGGGCGCTCCTTGGACATCCAGGCACTGGTTCGGGTGCCGATTGAAGAGTTGGCGTCCGCCGCCGAAACAACCAGGAAAGAGCGTCCATGCAGCCCTGACGCGACTATTTCCCCGCGAGTATGGCCGCTTGCTTTTCTGCATCATCTGAAAGGTCCTGCTCTAGTCGGGCCGGATGTCACCCCGGCAGAAATCATTGTGCTATTTCGACAATCTCCGAGCGATTGCCGCCGGCCCATGACGAGGTTTACCGATAGGGCGCAATATGCGTGCCAAAGGAAAAGCGGTTTAAATACACGGCAATCCGCCTATGTCGCATCCCCAACATCGTCGCACACCGGACAATGCCGGACGAAATTGTCCCGGGGCGTCAAATTGGTTTGATGGTGACCCAAGGAGTTCTGGCTTTATCTGAGGCGTTCGGCCTTTTTCGAAAGCCGGACTCTTCGCGCGTTTCCGACGGCCCGAAGCGCCTGATCAAAGCTGACGGCATTCCCGGGTCTTGGCCTTGCCACAGCAGCACCTGCTGCATCAATTCCGACGGACGCTGTAGAACACCTGCAACACACGGCCCGCAGCAATTTCTCCGGCGCAACGCTGGGGCGACCGCCTTTGGCACTGCAGGCGTACATGCCGGAAAGGATGCCGTCTAGCCGCACCAGCGCTCCATTGATCATCAGCCGGTGCGGGCACCAGGATGACCGGCTGGAACGAAATCTTCCAACCGCTTCATCGTGAACAGCTGCTCCATGAACACATCGCTCCCGTCAATCGAGCCGTCTCGCCAGGGGGATCAATAGTCTGTCTTTGGCGTAGGTATTTCAGCAGCCTGCTGTTAGCGTGCGGACGACGCCGACATCAACCGGCGGACAAATGCGACGAGGGCAACAAGCGCGCCTGACGCAACGCCGCCAGATCAGCCGAGCCCGTGCAGAAGCAGGCGACGGCCAACTGGCGGATGACGATCTCGAAATGCGCGACAACGGCCCCGGTGGACACTGTCGCCGCGCCCAGCACGCTGGCCGCCTGCCCGGCGATGTCCGCGCCCAGGCGGATGGCCTTGGCCACGTCGACGCCATCGCGGATCCCGCCCGACGCGATCAGCTTCACCGTTGGCAGCGCCCGACGCACCGCCTGCACGCTGGTCAGGGTGGAATCCCCCAATCGGCGAATGACATCGCCACTGCACGGTCGGCGGCATTGCGGGCGCGCTCGCCCTCCACTGCGGCCCAACTGGTGCCGCCGGCGCCGGCGACATCGATTACCGCCACGCCCGCCTCGACGAGCGCACAGGCACCGAGGCGGACAGGCCCGCCCCCACTTCCTTGGCCACCATCGGCACGCCCACGATGCGCGCGGCGCCAGCGATCAGCGCCAGGACGCCGCGCCAGTTCGCGGTCGCCCTCCGGCTGTACCGCTTCCTGCAGCGGATTGAGATGGACGATGAGCCCATCGGCCTCCAGCGCGTCCACCGCGCGACGCGCCAGGTCCAGGCCGTCGGCCTCCCGCAGTTGCGCGGCGCCGATATTGGCCAGCAAGGGAATGTCTGGCGCCAGGCGGCGCAGCGCGCGCGTTAGCCCCTGGGAGTTGCGGGATTGCAGGCTCACACGCTGCGAACCGCACATGGCGATCCCCAAGGCTTGCGCTGCCTCGCTCAAATGCCGGTTGATGGCCTCGGCCCGTGGCATGCCGCCGGCCATAGAGCTGATCAGCAGCGGCGCGCGCATAGCCTTGCCCAGCAGCGAGGCGCGCAGGTCGATCTGCGTCAGGTCCAACTCGGGCAGTGCGCAGTGTTCGAGATGGATGTACTCCCAGCCAGCGGCCACCGTGGCCGGCGCCGTTCGCCGATCCAGCACGATGTCCAGATGTTCGTCCTTCCCCGGCTCAGGGCGGTGTCGCTCATGCTCGCTCCATCCGTAGCAGCGGGCGACGGCGTTGCGTCGGATCGAACCGACGGCAGCGCGCCCAAGCCGCCGCCTCCGGCGCGTCCAGGCCGACGCACGCTGGCCTCCCCCTGCAGCGTCGCTGCGATAGCGGCTGGTCGAAGTCTGGTAGTACTGCGCGCGGATCGCCGCCATCGCCTCGATCAACGGTCCCCACGGCGCGGGAAAGCATTCTTCCGCCATCACCCGGTGCAGCATGCGCGTATGGCCGGCCAACTCGTCGTTGAGGAACTCAACCACAGGCATAGCCGGATAGCGCTGCAGAAGCAGGATCGCCGCGTTATCGCCGGCCGACCTGTCCTTGTCGCGTCCATGCAGATCGTTCTGCAGGCGCCCTATCACTGAGATGAGCCGCAGGACCTGGCGAAACGCTGGACGCGCGCGCAAGGTCGCCATGTCCAGCCCCCACAGCAGCGACAGGCAACAGAACACGGTCCCGTAAGCGATCGAATCGATGCCGTTGTGCAGGTACTCGGCGTAAGACCAGCGTCGCGCCCCTGCCGCCTGCGCGTGTCCGGCGCGCAGCGCCGCGCAGTAGCACCGGGTATAGTCGAGAAGCCGAGCATAGTCGTGACGATCGTAAGCGAGCGCAGCCAGCGAAGCGCGCAGCTGAGCGCAGCCCTCGAATCCGGAGAGCACGCACGGTACGCCGTGCCCCAGCGCCTGCTCCAGGGCGGCGAGCTGCTCCGGCGCGATCAGGCCAACGTCGTTGCAATCGTCTAGCCAGAACAGCAGCGCCAGTTCGCGATAGAACGCCACGATCAGCGTTTCGTCCTGCGGATCGCGGCCGGTGCGGGCGCTGGTGTCGCGCAGGCTCGGGTGAATGCGTTGCAGGATATACTGGCCGCCCCTTACCGCTTCCTCAGCATGCTCATCCGCGAAACCGGTCAGGGCACGCCCCCACTCAAGCACCTGCTGCAGCGCGCGTTCGGTCTGGATCATGGCGCCGCCCCTGCTCCCTCGGCTACGAAGCGCCGCCCACAACGAAGCGCCAGCCACAACCCGGCGAGACCGCATCTCCGCGCCATAACGGCGATCGCGAAGTTATCGATCCGATTGCCAGTTGCTGATGCAAGCTCTTGTGAACGGCCGTTAGGACCGGCCCGCAGCCTCGCCGGCAGTATCGAGCAATCCGCTTG
>NZ_RZQA01001529.1:0-660 GCF_004022915.1 Mesorhizobium sp. M7A.F.Ca.US.006.04.2.1 | reverse complement strand
ATTCAGACCATTCCAGGCCCTGGTGAACGGCCCTGCCGGACATCGCCCGATCGATGCTCTGACCCAAAACTTCAGCGATATCTATCAGAGCCTGCAACTGGCGGCCGAAGTTCCTTCGCAGACGGAACGCGTCAATTCGAACCTGCAGCTGCAGATAGCCACGCTTCGCGCCAATGTCTCGCGCCTGCCCAAGCAACTCGGCCGGATGGTCAACGCGACGGCGGATGAGTTCGAAGGCAACGTTGCCGAAACCTCGGTGACCAACTTGAATCAGATACTTGACCAGACGGTCACAGCCCCTTGTGAAGCCGCAATCAGCGGCCGTTATCCCTTCGCCCGCGACGCCACCGAGGATGTTGCGATGGCAGATTTCGCCAAATTGTTCGCCCCTGGCGGCTTGCTGGACCGGTTCTTCGCACAAAATCTAGCATCGCTGATCGACATGACCAGCCAGGACTGGACTTGGAAACAGGATGCGCGATTTGGACGCGACCTGTCGAAATCGACCCTGAAAGACTTCCAGCTTGCGGCGGAAATCCGCAGCGCCTTCTTCCCATCGGGCGGTTCGTTGCCTTCGGTCAGCATCACTTTCACACCGTTCTCACTGAATAGCGATGTCGATACGGCGATACTCGATGCCGAAGGCCAGATCGTCTGGAG
>NZ_RZQA01001528.1:0-662 GCF_004022915.1 Mesorhizobium sp. M7A.F.Ca.US.006.04.2.1 | reverse complement strand
TCCCCGGCAAGAGCGGCGTCGGCGGCGGCATATTGGGCATCGTGCCGGGCGTGGCGTCGCTTGCCGTCTGGTCGCCCGGCCTCAATGCCAACGGCAACTCCAAGCTGGGGTCGATCGCGCTGGAAAAGCTGGCCAGGATGATGAACTGGTCGATCTTCGCGCCGTGATGCATGTCGCCCAAAAGGTGCGGAGCGGTTTTGGGACAACGACATGCATAAAAATCAAGGAAGCGTTTTAGCCTTTCGCGATCCGGAATAGCGCCAGATAAGAAAATCCCGCACCGTCTTCGAGACGGCGCGGGATTTTTTGTCAACAAACTAGCTCAGGTGGCTGAAAGGCTTAGAAAAAGCCCTTCCGCTGCCACCATCCGCCGCGTTTCGGCTTGTCGTCGGTCTTGTCGTCGGTCTTGTCCTCGGCCTTGGCCGCGGGTTCTTCCGCTACGGTCGAAGACACCACCGGCTCGACCGGTGCATTCACCGCCGCCGGCTTGCGCCGCGACGGGCGGGCCTTCGGTGCCTTCTCGACAGCCGCTGCTTCGTCGGACGCCGTGGCCGGCGTCTCGACCGGTGCTTCCGCCTCGGCAGCCGGCTCTTCGGCGACGATTTCGGCTGCGGCCTTCTTCGGCTTGGCGGCACGGCGTGGCTTCTTCGGCTTCCCCATGC
>NZ_RZQA01001527.1:0-667 GCF_004022915.1 Mesorhizobium sp. M7A.F.Ca.US.006.04.2.1 | reverse complement strand
CCCCTATTCCCCTATTCCCCTATTCCCCTACGGCCAGGTCTCTGCCAACCGATGTCGAGCAGGCCCAGCCGGCCAAGCTCCTTGTCCATTGCGCGAGCGACATCACGGCGCACGCCGCCGATATCGCGCAGTTGGCGGTCGGAGAGATCCTCGACGTTCTGGTAGGCAGTATCGCGGCGGGGGAGGCGTATCGCGACCCGGGCGTGACGCAACCAGTCGAGGGTTTCGGCCAGCCAGTTCGGACGATGTGCGGACGAATTCAAAACGATGATGGACATGGTGTGCTCCGTTCTCCCCGAATATCAAATCCGGCTTGATGATGTTTCGATGGACAGATCATGCCAGATTGAAATCTCTGTAGGAAACGAGTAGTTTTCTCTCGATCATCAAGTTTTCTTTGAGGATAGGATGGCTCGTCTTCTGCCTGGGACTCGTGCCTTGAGGACGCTGGAGGCGGCGGCCCGGCACCTCAATTTCACCCGTGCCGCCGACGAGCTTGGGCTGACACCGGCCGCCGTCAGCCATCAGATCAAGGAAATCGAGGATCAGCTCGGGCTGGTGCTGTTCACGCGCACCAGCCGCACCATCCGGCTCACCGAGGCGGGAACGGTGCTGTTCTACGCCTCGGCGGACGCCCTCGACCTGCTTGGCCGGGCTGTTTCGCCGG
>NZ_RZQA01001526.1:0-667 GCF_004022915.1 Mesorhizobium sp. M7A.F.Ca.US.006.04.2.1 | reverse complement strand
GTCTGGCGGTAGCGGAACACGATGTCGGTGAGGCCGGCCGCGTCCTGCATGTCGCCGACAATGAGCTGGATGGCGATGATCTCCAGTATGGCATCAGCGATGGCGTTGCCGAGCGCGGGAATCGAGATCACCACCAGCCTGTCGGCTGGAGCGACATCGCTGCGCCGCGTCACCAGCACCGAGGGGCAGCCCAGCGCCGCAAGATCCTGCGCGATCTTCACCTCGCGACCGTCGCCGATGGCGATCAGTCCGGTCGTCGCATCCTGCGATTCCATCGGCCCGTGCAGATAGTTCAGCGTGTCCCATCCCGATGCCGGCACCCGCACCGCCTCGCGTATCAGCATCGCCGCCTCGCCGGCATTGGCGAAGCCGACACCGGCGCCGACGATGTCGATGGATGTTCTGCCCTGCAGCAGCCGGGCCGCCTGCCCGGCAGCGCTTTGCGCACCGGAAAGGACGGTGGCGGCTGCAGGTGGCAAAGTCGTCCAGTCGAATCTGTTGCCGGCGAGCCTGTCGATCAGCATGCCGAGCGCCAGCAAGGTCCCGGTATAGCCGGTGGAGCTTGCGCCATTGTCGGCACCCGAATCCGTTGCCAGCACCGCGCCGGTGAGATCAGCCAGCGGATTGTCGCTGCCGCGGCAGACCGCCAGACGCGGCGCGCCCGACG
>NZ_RZQA01001525.1:0-668 GCF_004022915.1 Mesorhizobium sp. M7A.F.Ca.US.006.04.2.1 | reverse complement strand
GTCGAGCGTACCGCGCTTCATGTGCGAAAGGACGCCGGAGACGGAGGAGGCGATGACCTGGTTGGCGCCAGTGGCGACAGCGATCGCCGGAGGGATGTTGTAGAAGATCAAGAGCGGCGTGATGAGGAAGCCGCCGCCGACGCCGAACATGCCCGACAGGAAACCCACCGCCGCGCCCATGGCCAGCAGGACGAAGATATTGACGGAAATTTCCGCGATCGGGAGATAGATGCCCACCCGTCAGTCTCGATCAGTTCTGCCTGTCGGCGAATGCAACCGTTGCGGGCATCTTGGACCGACAAGCCAATTCGTTCTTGCGCCGGAGGTGCTGCGAAGTCAAACCGCGCTACGCCGCCGAAACAAAAAACATCTCAATCAGTTAACAGGCGAATGTGTGGCAAGGGCGTCGTGGAAGCGACGCCTCTGCCGTTATTTGCGCGCCAGCAGTGCCTTCACCAGGTTTTCGTCGACTTCGCCGGTCGCCGCCATCTTGTTGTCGGTCTGGAAAGCCATGATCGCGGTCTTCGTTTTCTGGCCCATCTTGCCGTCGGCGCCGCCGGCGTCGTAGCCGTTCTTGTTGAGAATGCGCTGGATGTTCTGGACGGCCTTCTTCATGTCGATGCTGGCGGTCGTCTGCGGCGCGCCGTCCTGCCAGGACTCGGGAATGT
>NZ_RZQA01001524.1:0-668 GCF_004022915.1 Mesorhizobium sp. M7A.F.Ca.US.006.04.2.1 | reverse complement strand
ACAGAGGAGGGTGCCTAGGCGCGGTCCTAATCAACGTATCGCCAACCCATCGACGCCCCCATGAACCGCGCCCTCACCCTTCTCCGCCGCCGCCTCGTCGGCAGCGTCTTCGTGCTGCTGATCGTCGTCATCGGCACGTTCCTTTTGCTCGAGGCCGCCCCCGGCGACGCCGTCGACGCCTACATCGTCTCGACCGGCGGCGACGCCGGCATGATCGAATTGCTGCGTCATCGCTGGGGCCTCGACCAGTCGGAGCTGACGCGGCTGGCTAACTACCTCTGGGCGCTGTTGCATCTCGACCTCGGCCAGTCGGTGACCTTCTCCCGACCGATCCGCGATGTGATCCTCGAACGCCTGCCCAACACGCTGCTGTTGATGGTCAGCGCCACCGCGCTCTCCTTCGGGCTCGGCTCGGCACTCGGCATCTATGCCGGCGCGCGGCCCGGGAGTTTGCGCGACCGCTTCCTGTCGATCGGCTCGCTGGCGCTCTATGCCGTGCCGGGTTTCTGGCTCGGACTGGTGCTGATCGTCGTCTTTGCCGTCGACCTGCGCTGGCTGCCGATCGGCGGCATCGAGACCCTGGCTTCCGACAAGACCGGCCTTGACCGCGCAGCCGACATCGCCGTCCATCTTATCCTGCCTGTTTCGGCCCTCGGCTTCATCTACCT
>NZ_RZQA01001523.1:0-670 GCF_004022915.1 Mesorhizobium sp. M7A.F.Ca.US.006.04.2.1 | reverse complement strand
CCATTGGCGATCATGGCCAGCCGATAGGCGAGCGAAGGGCTGTAAGGCGCCCGCTTCAGCCGCGCCTGCCATTCGGCAGGCATCAGGTCGGTCAACTGCTTCAGCCCGGAAATCTCGGCCGTTTCCGCCAGCTTGCGAACCGCAATGCGCTTGCCGTTGCGGAAAGCACCCTGGCCGGGCAGCGCCCAATAGGTCTCCTCCATCGCCGGGCATTCCAGCACGCCGGCCAGCGTGCGGCCATGTTCGACGACGGCGACGCTGACGCACCAGGTGCGCTGGCCTTCCAGGAAACCGCGCGTGCCGTCGATCGGGTCGACGACGAAGGTGCGGCGTGCCGAAAGCCGGACCGGATCGTCAACTGTCTCTTCCGACAGCCAGCCATAATCCGGCCGCGCCGCCAGCAATGTTTCGCGCAGATAGGCGTCGGCCGCGTGGTCGGCCTCGCTGACCGGTGATGTGCCGCCCTTCATCCAGACTTGCGGGCTGTTGCCGAAGTAGCGCATGGCGATCACCCCCGCCTCGCGGGCGGCATCGCGCAGCAGCGGCAAGTCTTCGGTGGCTCCGGCAGTGGTCAGGTCATGCTCCGGCAAGGGTCATGCCTTCGATCAGGAGCGTCGGCGCCGCGGTGCCGAAATTGCGGTCGAGGTCATCGGCCGGCACCATGTTGAGG
>NZ_RZQA01001522.1:0-673 GCF_004022915.1 Mesorhizobium sp. M7A.F.Ca.US.006.04.2.1 | reverse complement strand
GCTTTCGGCAACAGCACCTTCACCATCATGTGGATCTGCTTCTTGTCGCCATGCCCGACGCCGATCACCGCTTTCTTGACTGCGTTAGGCGCATATTCGGCAACGACGAGGCCGGCACGCGCCGGCACCAGCATGGCGATGCCGCGTGCCTGACCGAGCTTCAGCGTTGCCACCGCGTCCTTGTTGACGAAGGTCTGTTCGACCGCCGCTTCGTGCGGCATGGCGGCATGCAGGACTTCGGCAAGCCCGTCATGCAGCTGGCATAGCCGCGTTGCCAGCGCGGCCTTATCGTCTGATTTCACAGTGCCGGAAGCAATGAAGCGCAGCGAATTGCCGAGGCTTTCGACGATGCCCCAGCCGGTGCGCCGAAGCCCGGGATCGATACCGATGATGCGAATCGCTTCCGCCATTTGCCGAGTTTACCTCCGGCGGACAGCGATGCCAGCGAAATGTGAACAAACCGGAAACAGAAGGCGGACCGCGGTCTAACCCCGAGCGAAAGCCGTGTTGAGCAGGCTGATCTGGTCGGAAACCGGGTTGGGGCGGCGAGCCATCGGTTGCATGTCGACCATGGCGCCGGAGCCATAGATCTCGTCGTCCATGCGGCGCACCAACGCTTGCAGGCGCAGCGAGCGGGTGACGAGGTCGAGGAAATCCTCGGGCAGTTCGGCCC
>NZ_RZQA01001521.1:0-675 GCF_004022915.1 Mesorhizobium sp. M7A.F.Ca.US.006.04.2.1 | reverse complement strand
GCAGACACTTTCTTCAAGGCCCTTCGACGGGTTGGATAGGCTGAACTCACCGGGATCTAGACCAGGCGAAGTTTATCTCGAGCGATCTGCCAAGCCGATTCGACATGTCGCCGTGCCGCCGCTTCCGCCTCATCGGGCTTGCGCGACCTTATCGCGTCCATGATCTCGTTCATCTCGCTGATCGCAGGCTCGCGGCGGTTCTCCGAAAGAATGGTCATCGAACGAAGCTGATTGATTCGGACATTCAGCCCCCTGACGATTTCCCAGGCGACACGCTTGTCGGCGGCCTCGAACAGCGCCTCGTAGAATTTCGTCGTCGCCCGCATCACTGCCGGCGGCGTCGCCGACGCCCATGCCCCGAACAAGTCCGCCAGCGCGCGTTCGAGCGTTGCCAGTTGCTCGCCGGTGGCCGACAGGGCGCAGGCGCGTGCCGCAATGCCTTCAAGCAGTGCCCTCAACTCATAGATCTCGTCGGTGCGGCCAAGATCCGGCCTGGCTACGGCCGGCCCGTGCCCAGGGATCATCTGCACGAGCCCCTCGGCCTCCAGTTGCCGCAGCACCTCGCGCACGACGGAACGGCTGACGCCAAGCTGGTCGCAAAGCGGCCGCTCGACCAACCTTTCGCCAGGCTGGAAGTGGAAATCCATGATGGCTTCGCGCATGCGCTCCAGCGCC
>NZ_RZQA01001520.1:0-675 GCF_004022915.1 Mesorhizobium sp. M7A.F.Ca.US.006.04.2.1 | reverse complement strand
AAGCCCCGACGTCCAACGCGCCTATCGGGGAACGGCCAATGACATCGACGACATCCGGGCCGCTGCTCAGAATCGCCGGGCTCAGCTCGGGATACGGGCGCGTCGGCGTTCTTGAGGCCATCAGCATTGACGTCGATCCGCACGAGATCGTCGTCATCCTGGGTCCGAACGGCGCCGGCAAAACGACGCTGCTCAATTCCGTTTCCGGCGTGGCGCGGCCCACCGCAGGCAGCATCGCGTTCGAGGGCCGCGACATCACCGGGATGCGCCCCGAACAGGTCGTGCGTCTCGGCATCACCCACTGCCCGGAAGGCCGCCAGATCTTCCAGCGCCTGACGGTGGAGGAAAACTTGGTCGCGGCCCATATCGGTCGCGGCGGGAAGAGTTTCGAGGCGTTGCGCGCCGAGGTGTTCGAGCTGTTTCCTGTGCTCAAGGAACGGCGCAACGGCATGGCAAGCCGCATGTCCGGCGGCCAGCAGCAGATGCTGGCGATCGGGCGCTCGCTTATGGCCGAGCCGAAGCTTCTGATGCTCGACGAGCCGTCTCTCGGCCTTGCCCCGAAGATCGTCCACCAGATATTCCGCATCATCCTCGACCTGTCGCGCAACGGCATTTCGATCCTGCTCGTCGAGCAGAACGTTCAGCTGGCGCTCGAATGCGGCGACTACGCCTACC
>NZ_RZQA01000151.1:0-9500 GCF_004022915.1 Mesorhizobium sp. M7A.F.Ca.US.006.04.2.1 | reverse complement strand
GGCGAGCACGTTTCCCCGCCGCAAGGTCAAAGCCAGCCACCGCCAAAGAGCACACGGCTGGCGTGACACCTCATGTCGACGGAAGCGCTCCATATTTGGCTCTCCAGATCTTGGCGAGCGAGGAGCATCTCGCACAAATAAACAAGATCGGGCTTTCGTCTTTTGCTACGCTCTCAGTTCGGCGTTCAGATGGCGATCCCTCCAAATTCGAGATCAGCCTCGTTAAAAAGGGCGGCCCGTATCTTCGCTGGGTCGGGCCTCTGGGGTCAGTTGTAGCACCAAAAAACGTGACAGCACCCACCAACGTGCCAACGCCCATTAGACACTGAAAACGCCGTACCCCACCACCACCTCAATCGTCGAGTGCACAAACCCGTCTTGTGACGCACCATGTGCACTCGACATCACCCCCCATCATGAGATCCATCATGGCTTCCGAACCCATCGTGAAATGGAAGACTTTCGTATCCGCCCATCAACAATTCGACGAAAAAGTGAAGAGATATGCGCTCGGCAAACGAGGGCGTGAGGGCGAGTTCGCTTTGGACGAAGCTATGAGGGAAAACCTCGCAGATCGTTCATCGCTGTCGCTTAAAGCGACAAATTGCCGGGCCAGAATCGAATTCTGCCGTGCCGCCCGCAACGTCATGAAGGCCACAACTAAGCCAATGCCTGAAAGGCCAGCCTACTTTCTGACGCTATCGCCGATCGATTTCGTAACCACCGCTGCCGAAGCAGAGACATACGACTGGTCGGTTCTCCAAGTGTGGGCGGATAAGGTGCTCAAGGGATTTTGCTACTTCGGCATCGTCGATGCAGCTCCGTATGCCAATACCCCAACAGGACGGGAGAAGGTTGTATCGTGGCATATCCACGCCATTGTGTGGGGCGCGAGCCGTGATGAAATGGAGGCGTTTAAGGACTCAGTGAATGAACGGTACGGATCGCTCTTGCCAAATCGCGAGGCAGCGCATGTCCGTGTTCGTAGTAGCTGGAAGGGCCTTCGTCAGAGCCTCATCTACATGCTGAAGGCCCCGCTCAAGACATACCGCGTCTACGCCATCAAAAGCTCCGACAAGCGGCCCACCGGGGAATACCAACAAAAGAAAGATTGGCATAGGTCGGGTGAAGCTGCTGCCGTTTGCCGGTTTATGCACGGCGCGGAGATCGACAAGCTATGCGTCGCCGGACTAGGCGGTCGGGAAGTTTTGGAGCGCACTACGGCTCGGTCCATTTCGACCATCGTTCGGCAGGACGTTGACCGGCTTCATGCCTTGATCCGGGCCGTTGCCTGAGACCGTTTCTTATCCAACTTGGACGCTGCTATGGCGCGAGGAGCCACTTTGGGAACAGTTCGGCGCCAAGTCTCGGAACTCTGAGCAGCAGTCAGCTGCCGTCCTCAAAACGCTTGAGCTTCTCCAGCACGAAATCATTGGGCCGAACCAAAAAGGGAATTTCGTTTGCAGTAGCGCGTCCTTTGAGGACCTCAGCGAAAGCGGTGGCTTGTGCAATTTGCTCACCATCACACGCATCGCGGGGAAGCACGGTACGGCAATCAAAGAATGAACTGGCGAGATCACCTTGGCCTCCTACTTTCGTCGACCCGGTTGCAATCAGATCATCGTTGAGGGCAATGTTGATCTCGGCTTTCCGTAGCCGTGTCTCGGTGGCGGCGAATAGGCCAGCTTTCCCACACACCCTTAGGAATCCGATACCATCTTTGATCTCAACGTCATCACGCGCGCGTTCACGAAGGCGACCTAAGGCATGGGCGGAAGCGTGTGCGACAAGGACCCCAAGCCTGACATCGGTGCCGGACCGCCCAATCTTGAGATAATGACACTGAATGGTGACGCCGGTTTCTAGGCCGGTGAGTGCTTCCATTGGATGGTCGTCGGCTAGCAGCGTGGTAAACATAATTTCGCAGGCTCTTTTGCCAGCAAAGAGGGTGATGTCGACAAAAGCTCCCTTGTCGGCTTCGGGTATGGACTTGAGGCGGTCTCCTACAGCTTGCAGCAAGGCCACACGTTTAACTGGAGACCCCTCTAAATTTAGACTACCGGCCAACCATTTCACTGCTGGCCACCACTCCTTTTCGTTACCATTCGAAATTGCTACGGCGCCGATTAACTCGCGTCGCTTTATCTCTCGCCCAACCTGACGAGCGAAAATGCGGCCTTCCGTTGTGATAGATTTGGCCATAGATGCCCCTAAGCCGATGCGAACAACCGCTCCCGGAGATACCACGCGACGGCGTTCAACACGTTGCCTTCCCAAAACCATTCGACGGTATAGGGTCGAGAGACCTGCCCCAAAGCGGACCAAGCGTTTTCATTGGCCGCAGAACGCGAACTGTTTGATCGTATACGTGGTCTCAGAAACCTTCGTCAGGTTTCCCGACCCGACATCGTAGAAGCGCCGGACGCACGTGTCGTACTTGTCATTGCTGGTGTCCATCCAATCCGCTTGCAGGAGAGTGCTGTCGATACCGTAGCGGAGTTGAAGCTGATAGTTGTCCTCGCCGCCGAGTGGAAAATCGACCACCCTGCCATCACGGCCATCGATCAGAAACGCGAAAATGCACGACGTGCCACAGCCAATTTCGATCATTGTAAAGTGGCCGCCGTAGTTCGGGCCGGACTTCATACCGTTCCGAATCCTCGTCTTGAATTGGGCAGCGGAGCCCGCAAATTTTGGCAGGGCTGACTTCCCTTTGAGATACATTTTTGTGGGATAGTCGCCGAATTTGGGTTGCCGCTGCCGGTGGGACCGCGAGGAAAATGGCGGCCAATAACGCTGAAATCAGTTTCATCATGCTGCCCAAATCCCCTTACGGAACGGCAATGCCTCCGGTCACTAAACCTGTCAAGAGTTTCCTACACCCGGTTTTAACTGAGACCTCTCACTATTCCGCGTAGACTTGCGATGCTTTCGAGGGAACTACCCTGCCACCTGCTAATTACAATCGGGGAATTTTGATCTGAACGTGCCATCCAGTAGCTGGTCCATGATCCGGCAGCAGGTTTTGCACCGTGACGGCTATTGCTGTGTGTCCTGCGGCATCAGGCTCAAGTCGGCGGATGCCGACGTTCACCATTTGCTCCCTCGCTCGATGGGCGGAACCGACGAGATGTCGAACTTGGTCACGCTCTGCGACGGATGTCACGCGCGCCATCACCCAAACTTGGCTGGTGGTCTGGCAAGACGGGCGATTGAGAGATGGGCCGTGAGGCTCGCGAGATGGGTGGACCGCGAAGGAGTGGTGACCGAAGCCACAGGTAACTTCGGACCTGCTCTACGCCTGTTTGGGCTGCAGCGATTTCGTCACGGTCAGTTGCCGATCATATTGGCGGCGCTTTCGGGAAAATCCGTGTTAGTCGTCAGTCCCACAGGTTCCGGCAAAACCCTATGTTTTCAGCTTCCCGCGGTGCTTAGGCGTGGCGTCGCCCTTGTTGTTTCTCCCTTGAAGGCGCTGATGTCCGAACAGGTGTCCGACCTTCTAGCCAAGAAAATACCGGCAACGTTCATCAACAGTGATCTCAGCCGCGAAGAGAAGGAGACCCGCTTTTCTCTGCTTGGCCTCAAGGCCATAAAGCTCCTCTATGTTGCGCCGGAGCGGTTTTTTGTTCGTAGCGACGCCGAGCGCAACCAGCTTAAGCGGAGCGAACCGTCCTTTTTGATCATAGACGAGGCCCATTGCGTTGACCGCTGGGGTGAGGACTTTCGCCCCGAGTACGGGCGCTTACGCGAGGTTCGGGAAAAGCTCGGTGCTCCCCCAGTCTTGGCTTTCACAGCTACTGCTGGAAAGGAAATGCAGGACCGGATTCTCGCCTCGCTTGGCATCCCGGATGCAAAGGTGTTCGTCCGCGATGTGGATAGGCCAAACATCGCGATGTTGCGACGGCATTGCCGATCTGAACAACGGGCGCAGGAAATAGCATCCATGCTGGCGCTGCCCCAGTTGAAGGGGCAGAAGGCAATGATTTTCGTCCCTACGGTAAAAGTGGGTGACGAACTGCGGACTGCTTTGTCGGCGATGGGGTTGGACATCCCATTCTATCATTCCAAGCTGGGAACTGCATGGGAGAGGCAGGAACTCGTGAAGCGCTTCTTGGGGCAGAGCCGCCCAGTGGTCGATCAGATTGTCTGCACCAACGCCTTTGGCATGGGCCTCGACGTTCCTAACGTGCGGCTGGTGGTGCACTGGCAACAATCAGCATCTGTTGAAGACCTGTTGCAGGAGTTTGGCCGCGCTGGAAGAGATGGGAAGCCGTCGGTCTCGGTCATGTTCCACGACGGTAAAGGTCGAGGTGATACGGGACGCCTCAAATTCATGGCCGAGATGACTGTCTCGAATGCACCGGGGGATGAGCACCAAAAAGCGGTCATGCTGGAGCAGCGGACCCGGAACATCGATCAAGTGGCCGGGATGCTCCGCTCGACTTCTTGTCTTCGTAAGTCGATCCGCAACTATTTCGGCGATAGCGAGGCACGGCACAAACTGAGCCTTGCAGAGCGGATCCTTGAATGGGTTTTTGGAACACGTGCGCCGAGAACCCACCACACCGCTTGCTGCGATAGCTGCGACTCCGCAACAATCAAAAAGCACGGCGCGATAGCTTATGTTGCGCGGGTCATGGGAGCTGAATTCTCGCGTTCAGGGCGAAAATGACGATCGATTGCGCTCAGAAGACGGAACCCGGCAACTCCCGCAATACAGTATTTGGTGGAACATTGTTGATATCTTAAGCACGTCTCCACAATCGGTACTTGTCCGGCTTGGCCCGTTTTGCTAATGAGTCCGTACAAACGGGGGTTTGGATAATGTCGAAGCGCAATTTTCTGTCACCAATGGCCTTGTCGGCCACGATGATTCTCGGCGGCCAAGTTCAGGCTGCAGTCCTTGTCGAATCGGCAAATCAGCCTTCGGCCAAGCTCGCTGAAGCTGGCACTGTTCCGGCGGACCTCGGCTACGGTGAGGTGCTCGACCGCTCAAATGGTACGGACGTTATCATGGCGTACCACACCAGCCATTCGAGCCATGCTAGTCACGGGTCTCACTGCTCTGGCTACAGCTATTGTTGATGGCGGACACTTCTCGCGATAGCGAGCTCGTCCAGACTGCCCAAGTCAAGTTTGATCTGTCAGTCTTCAGCCTCGACTGTGTGAAGCGCGCAGCGTATCGGGTAACTGGAAACGCTGCGGTTGAGATCACGATCGAAGGCGGCTTCGCAGTATGCACGATCAACTTCAGTAAGGCGGCCGCGCGAGCTGCGGCCGACGCAGCGATAGAAAGGCTGCGGCTAGAGGTCTTGGATCAGGACCTGCGTAGCAGCATCGCCGCCGAAACCGCCACGGTTAGAAACGCTATACTGGCGCTGGCGTTTTCCAGATCGGGCCTACAGTCCGATGACTAAGTTTGCTCCGGCAACTGAGTTCCAACGACCGTTGGACGACACATACCAGCTCGCGTACTTCCGTTTTTCCCAGTTGGATGACGAGCGGTATATGCTGACCAACCAAGCGGGCGAATATCTGGTATTGCCGCGCGCCGTGCTGGCTTCGTTTGTCAAGCACGAGCTTCCCAGCACACACCCCGCTTACTCCCGCCTGCGCAGCAGGCAGTTCCTCTTTGATGCATCCTCCAATATCGGCAAGGAGCTGCTGGCGCTTAAGGTTCGGACCAAGGCAAAGAGGCTGGAGAACTTCACATCGCTTCATATAATGGTCGTGTCTTTGCGGTGCGAGCACTCCTGCCCTTACTGTCAGGTATCCCGTCAAAGCGAAGATCGTTCAGCCTTCGATATGTCAGAGGAGACTGCCGAGAAGGCGTTGGCGCTCATTTTCCAGTCTCCAAGTCCGGCTATCAAGATCGAGTTCCAAGGCGGCGAGCCGCTTCTGAATTTCCCGTTGATCCAACACATCGTGCATCGGGCTGAAGCGATCAACAAGGTCGCCGGGCGGTCGCTGCAATTCGTTATCACGACGAACCTCGCTGTCGTTACGGACGAAATCTTGGAGTTTTGCTGCGAGCACAGCGTCCTAATTTCTACGTCGCTTGATGGTCCGGCCATTCTTCACAATGCCAATCGACCACGCCCGGGAAAGAACAGCTATGAATTGGCTGTGGCAGGTATCCACAAGGCCAGACTGGCTCTCGGCCATGGACGCGTCAGCGCACTTATGACGACGACCAAAGCCAGCCTTCCACTGGTGCGCGAGATCATTGACGAATACGTGCGGCTAGATTTCCCCGGAATATTCCTTCGGCCGCTTTCTCCTTACGGCTTCGCGGTCAAGACGAAATCGTACGCTGCCTATGACGTGGACCACTGGCTCGACTTCTACTTCGACGGGCTGAATTACATCCTCGAACTGAATCGGAAAGGCATTCCTTTCAAGGAGTTTTACGCGGCCACCATCCTTACAAAAATGCTCACGCCTTTCGAGCCGGGATATGTGGACCTGATGAGCCCGGCAGGCATCGGTATCTCCGCCGTTGTCTATAACTATGACGCCAGCGTCTACGCATCCGACGAAGCGCGCATGTTGGCTGAGATGGGCGACAAGACATTTCTGCTCGGGAACGTCCACGAAAACACGTATGCGGAGATTTTCGGGTCTGACGCTCTCCTCGATCCTATCGAGCAGTCTTTTGCAGGCTCCGTACCGATGTGCGCCGACTGCGCTTACGAACCGTTCTGTGGCTCCGATCCGGTGTTCCACACCGCAACGCAGGGCGACTTTGTTGGCCTCAAAACGCGGTCGGGATTCTGCAATCGCAACATGTCGATCTTCAAGAGGCTGATCGACCTTATGGAGAGGGACGTTACCGCCCGAGAACTCTTTCTAAGTTGGGCGAATTAGGATGTTGCGACTGAGTGGCTTCGCTGCGTCAGCAAGCGTCGGTGATTTCTCACAGCGAGTGGCACTTAGGCTCGTGACGGGCCAAGCTGATCAAGCGCCCAACCCGGAGCATGATGCGTATCTTTTCAAGGGGCAGGCGTTACATCCTGAATGCCAGTGGGTTGTCACCTTTGAGGAGCACCGGCCGGAGGCTGAGCGACTGTTTTCAGACCGACGACTAGTCGTTCTGCCCCACGAATTCGACTACCTCAGCGAGGGAGACGTTATCCGCTTTGTCCCGGATCGGAAGGCAGTGCGTGTCCTGTTCAGAAAGGGTGCCAACGCGAACTATTTCCTCGTAACGGAGCGGTGCAACCACCTGTGCTTGATGTGCTCCCAGCCACCCAAAGACGTTGACGATCGCTGGTTGGCGCGGGAGATTTTGGATGTGCTGCCCTTGCTGCCCGCAACGACCCCGTTTCTCGGGATCACTGGCGGTGAGCCGACGCTGGTGGGTGAGGACTTTTTTGACATTTTGTCATCAGCTCGTGACCACCTTCCTTCTACGCCGGTTCATATTCTTTCCAATGGCCGGACATTTAAGGACAAGGCCTTCTCGCATCGCTATCAAGCAATCGGGCATCCTCGTCTTTCCGTTGGCATACCGATCTACTCAGCGGACCCGGAAGTGCACGACTATGTGGTTCAATCCAAAGGCGCTTTCGATGAGACCATCCGCGGGATCATGAACCTGAAGTCCGTCGGGGCTGAGGTTGAGATACGAGTTGTCGTTCACAAGCAGACCTATGAAGGTCTCGCCGACCTGTCAGATTTCATTTTTAGAAACCTCACCTTCGTAGACCACGTGACGTTCATGGGGCTGGAGATCACTGGCTTCACAAGGGCAAATATGGATAAGCTCTGGATAGACCCGTACGACTATCGAAGTGAGTTGCGGGCGGCTGTGCAATATCTGGCTGCGGCTAGGATCAATGTTTCAGTCTACAATCACCAGCTCTGTCTTCTTGATGGCTCCATCCATCAGTACGCAAAACGCTCGATCAGCGATTGGAAAAATGAATACGCCGATGAGTGCAGAGGTTGCTCCCTACGCAATAAGTGTGGCGGCTTCTTTTCATCCAGCAGCCTCGCAAAGAGCTCTCACATCGCGGCGTTCCAATAATAGAACACCGATGTGCATCGGGACTTTCACGAAACCCGATTCAAAAGCTAAGGCCGTCCAATGCGAAGCTACTTGAGAAACTTTCTCGCGCTAATTGTCATCCTCAGCTTCACGACAGCGTCAATCGCAGATGATTTCAATGCCATTCTATTCGGTCATTCAGTCGAAATTTACGGCGAGGCCGAGGAGACGATGCACCTTGATGGAAAGCCGACCATTACAGACGGTAGACTCACAATCGACGAAATCACAATTGTGAACGGAATTCCAACATTGGTCGGCAACAGCCTGTCCGGCGGCAACGCTTGCGAAGGCTCACCCTTCATTGTTTCGTTCCCCCCTAGCGGCCAGCCTCGCATTGACGGGCCGATCGAGGGAGCCGACTGCGCCTTGGTAACCCGCAAGGTTGAAGACACTGCGATTACTTTTTCCACAGCTCCAAGTGCCGGAAGGGTAGGCAAGATATGGGTCTGGACGCCCTCCACTGGCCTTGCTGAGCAGGCGTCCGTTGAAATGCAGCCTGATTTGACTAAGGGCTTCGCGACCTTGCGAGAGCGCACTGTCAAACACCCGTCTGACCTTTTCAGCTACGGGGAAATTAGCAGTGCCATCAGCGACCTCCTCGGCCCCGACCTCGGTGCCTACCGGGAAACGCTTGATGGGACGGGCTCCGGCAAATTCGTCGGCGACGACTATGTAGGAACGGCTTGCACCCCGCATATGTGCGGCCTTCAGGAGGCATTGGTTTTCGTGTCCGCAAAAGAACATCGCGTCTACGCGGCGTGGAAACCGGATCAAAAGAAGATAGAAGTCCGGCCGCCTCTAGATGATTGGCCGGACAAGGCTCGGGTCGAACTGGCAACGTGGGCGCGAAAATGGATGTAGCTCGGATTTGAGGTGATAATCTTGCAGCTGAGATATCCGTTAGCCTTTACAATCGCGGCCTGCGTCGTTTGCGGTCCGGTGTTGGCCCAATCAGCCATGGAACACCACCTCTGGCAAGATAAGCGTAAATTCGATCCCTATAGTCGTACGGCAGAGTCAATCACCGGAACGATACGGCTCTCGGGAAATCCAGATTTCGCCATCCCGGGCAGCAAGCTGGCGATCACATTCGGAAACGGCAAAAAAGTTGGTCTGACCTCGGTGGGCGCATCTTGGCGTCAGTGGGACGAAACGGGCGATAAAAAAGCGACCGCGGAAGTTTTCAAATTGTCGCGGGATCCGGGTGCTCTTAGAAACGGCAACACGCTTTGCGGTGATCCGAAATCTGACCCAGCCCAGTACGTCGTGTTTTTCGAAAGATCGTCGTCTGGTGGTCCCCTGCTGCTTGGGATGGCGGTCTTTGGATCGAAAGACACTCCGCACGACATCAATAGCCCAAACCTCTGCGGCACTTTCAATTATTCTACAGACTGAACCGGCCGTCTGGCCGATTGGGGCCGCTGCGAGTGATTAGAGTACTTTGGAG
>NZ_RZQA01001519.1:0-679 GCF_004022915.1 Mesorhizobium sp. M7A.F.Ca.US.006.04.2.1 | reverse complement strand
CGCCAAGGCGGCAATCGCGCGCATCGAGAGCATCGCCGGAGCCGCAGATGATGAGGGAGGCGAGGTGCCCGGCGCCAGGCTTGCCGCCGCCGACAGCATCGTCGCCGGGTACCGGCGCCGCATCGCCGCCTCGGACGAAGCCGATGAGGCCCGCGCCGAGGCGCGTGAAGCCGGAAGGCTGGAGCTCGAATTGAGATTTGCGGGCATCGAAGCCGAGCGCGAAGCCGTGCGCGCCATGTTTCGCAGCGGCGAGATCAACGACCATACGTCGCAGGCGCTGTTTACCGAGATCACGCTCACCGAGGCATTGCTGAGGGGCCGGAAGGCGAGGAAATAACGACGCGCGGGCCTGGCTGGCGCAATCCGGCCAGCAAATTTCGCGTGGCAAACGTGGCGGGGCGGAAACAACTGTGTTAATGGCGCCGCGTGCAGGTTGCCCAAAAGTGTACAGCGGTTTGGGCAACGACATGCATAAACAAAATTGCCCCCGAACCCCGAGGATTTCAGGCCATGGCAACAGCAGCGGCAGTGTCGAACAAATTCGAATCCTTCTTCGAAACCACGCTGGCCGACGCCGATCCGGAGATTTTCGGCGCCATCCGCAACGAACTCGGCCGCCAGCGCCACGAGATCGAGCTGATCGCCTCGGAAAACATTGTTTCCCGCGCGGTGCTTGAGG
>NZ_RZQA01001518.1:0-681 GCF_004022915.1 Mesorhizobium sp. M7A.F.Ca.US.006.04.2.1 | reverse complement strand
CTTGCCGACAGGATGCAGCCCGTAGGGAAAGGCAATGTCGCCGGCAAGCTTGCGAAAATCACCGCCTGCCGCGTCTCGCTTCCAGAGCGAACCGGACGCGCCCTTCTTCATCAGATCGGCGGCCCATTGCGATGGCGCATGCTCGGCCGAGCCGTTCGCCAGCCACAGCGTGCCGTCATCCGCATAGGCTAGTGCGGTGATGCAGCTGATCCCGGCCGGCAGTGAAACGTCGCTGCCGCCAATCAGCAACTTGCCGCTTTCCAGCCCGACCGTCAGTTCGCCCAATGGCGACAGCGCCAGCGCGGTGACGGCAGACGGAAAGGTCTCGACCACGACAGGTTGCGCTCCAGCAGCAATCGAATGGATGGCGTTGCCGCTGGAGACCAGCAGCCTGTCACCGGTAACCAGCAGATTATCCGGTTCCGTCAGCTCGGCAAAAGCCGGCGCATCATCCAGCCGCGTATTGGGGCGAAAAGCGCCGTCGAGCGGCGGGATGGTCACCGCCTTGCCGCGGAACAGGTCGAGCACCGGGTCGAGGATCATGGCTTTGCTCCCCAATAGGAAGCGGGGCTGGTCCAGTTCGGGTCGGCGCCTGCAATCTTGTAGCGGCCGATGCGGTTGTTGAGGATGCCGCCGACGAACAGATACCCCTTGTGCTCGCGCATCGAGGTGACCATCGGG
>NZ_RZQA01001517.1:0-682 GCF_004022915.1 Mesorhizobium sp. M7A.F.Ca.US.006.04.2.1 | reverse complement strand
AACCGGATCAGCCCATGAACCCGCGCACACGCAAAGCCCTGGAGTTCGTACTCGACAACCTCGTCTGGTTCATGCTGCTGTTCGTGCTGGTGGTCTTCTCCATCTTCGTCCCGAACTACTTTCAGCTCGGTATCTTCGCCAACATCATCGAGGCTTCGAGCGTGCTCGGCGTCATGTCGATCGGCCTGGCGCTGGTGATCATCGCCGGTCACATGGATCTGTCGGTCGAATCCGTCGCAGCGCTCAGCGCCATGGCGGTCGGCATCCTGTTTTGCTCGTCGGGCATCGGCATGGGCGTGCAGCTGCATCCCGAGTGGCTGATGGTTCCGGTTTCGCTGCTGCTGGCGCTGGCAGTCGGGGGTCTCATCGGCGCCTTCAACGGCTATCTGGTGGTCAAGGTGAAGATGAGCGCCTTCATCATCACGCTGGCGTCCTACATCTGGGTGCGCGGCCTCGTGTTGGTCGTGTCGGGCGGCCGCTCGGCGCAGGACCTGGCGCCGGCCATCCGCTGGTTCGGCATTCAGCGCCTTGTCGGCCTGCCGCTCACCGCCTGGATCGCGGTTGGCTGTTTCGTGGTCTTTTCGCTGATCATGGCCAAGACGCCGTTCGGCCGGCATCTGGTGATGATCGGCGGCAACGAGACGGCGACCTTCCGCGCCGGCATCCGGGTGAACCGCAATCT
>NZ_RZQA01001516.1:0-688 GCF_004022915.1 Mesorhizobium sp. M7A.F.Ca.US.006.04.2.1 | reverse complement strand
TGGCTGGACAACCGAATCGAGCCGGAACCGATGCGCCAGTATCTCGACCTCCTGCAGCACGTGCTGGACAACGGCGCCGACCGCGGCGACCGCACCGGCACCGGAACGCGCTCCGTCTTCGGCTACCAGATGCGTTTCGACCTGGCGCGCGGCTTTCCCGTCACCACAACCAAGAAGCTGCATCTCAAGTCGATCATCCATGAGCTTCTGTGGTTCCTGGCCGGCGACACCAACATCAAATATCTCACCGACCATGGCGTCTCGATCTGGGACGAATGGGCCGACGAGAATGGCGATCTCGGCCCGGTCTACGGCAAGCAGTGGCGTTCCTGGCCGGACGGCCATGGCGGCTCGATCGACCAGATCGCGAATCTTCTCAAGGAGATACGCAGAAATCCTCAATCGCGGCGGCTGATTGTTTCGGCATGGAACCCAGCCGAGGTGGAAGCGATGGCGCTGCCGCCCTGCCACTGCCTGTTCCAGTTCTATGTTTCGCAAGGGCGGCTTTCCTGCCAACTCTACCAGCGTTCCGCCGATATCTTCCTTGGCGTGCCGTTCAACATCGCGTCCTATGCCCTGCTGACCTTGATGGTGGCGCAGGTGACAGGGCTGAAACCCGGCGATTTCGTCCACACACTTGGCGATGCGCACCTCTACTCGAACCATTTCGAGCAAGCACGCGAACAGC
>NZ_RZQA01001515.1:0-692 GCF_004022915.1 Mesorhizobium sp. M7A.F.Ca.US.006.04.2.1 | reverse complement strand
TTCCCGAACCCCAGAGCAAAGAATGCTCACGTTAAACTCGATGGGCCCGCCGAGGGCAGGAGATCTGCGGCAGAAGCCGGCGGCCAGGCGTGAAAGAATCGTGCCGGCCTGGAAAGCCGGCACGATGTTACCGCAGCTTTCAGCTCAGGCCTTCGGCAGCGGCATTTCCTTCATGGTCGAAGAGTCGGCGGGCGCGTCGCTGCCGAACCACTTCTTGTGGATGGCGGCCAGCGTGCCGTCCTTCTTCATCGCGCTCAGCGCATCGTTCAGCTTGCCGAGCAGCGGGTGGTCCTTGGTCATCATCAGGCCGTATTGCTCACCGGTCTTGATGCGCTCCTTGACCACCAGGTCCTTCATCTTGGTGAAGGAATATTCCATGCCCGGAATGTCGCTGACTGCCGCATCGACGCGGCCGGCGCTGAGGTCGAGCAGCAGGTTCTGCTGCGTGTCGTAGCCCTTCACGTCGCTGAAGCCGTCGGCTTCCTGATGCGCCTTGACCCAGGTTTCGCCGGTCGAACCGGACAGCACGCCGATGATCTTGCCCTTGAGGTCGGCCTCGGCCTTGATCGGGCTGTCGGCCTTGGTGGCGATGCCCATATCGGAATCATAATAGGGCTGCGTGAACGACTGTGACTTCAGCCGCTCCGCCGTGATGGTGATCGACGAGATGGCGACGTCGATGCGCTTCGAGG
>NZ_RZQA01001514.1:0-693 GCF_004022915.1 Mesorhizobium sp. M7A.F.Ca.US.006.04.2.1 | reverse complement strand
GTTGAAGATCTCGCCGTTGAAGGCGATCGTCAGATCGCCCGTCGCATCGGACATCGGCTGCTGGCCGTCCCCGAGACCGACGATGGACAGCCGCGCATGGCCGAGGCCGGCCGCCTTTGTGGTGAAGAACCCCTGCTCATCGGGGCCGCGATGGGCAATGGCAGCCGTCATCCTTTCAAGGAGCGCCCTCCCATCCCGGACAGTGCCGAAATAGCCGCTAAAACCGCACATGCCGAGATATTTCCAAGTCCACCAGCGCGGCCCGGACTATAGACGCCAAGATATCGGTAGGTGTTAAATATTTGGGACTATTCATGAGAATGGTAAATTTTGAGCGGCCGCCGACGGCTGATTCCTTGCGTCAGCATTGGATCTGCCGCGAGATGAGGGCAATGAAGCTTTTGGCGTCGTGTTCGCATGATGTTCACGGGGTCTGAGGGGCAGGCCCTCATCGCCTTCTGTCGAAGGCTAGGTCTGGGACTTCTCAAGGTCTGTCGTTGTCGGGGAAAGTGGTCCGCGCGGCAGAATGAAATCTACGACGGTTGCCATTGCCGGAATTGAGGCAGGCGTGGCCGCATGCCGCCTTGGCGTAACGGCAAGCGATCTTTACAAGGCAGTACTCGATGTTCTTGACGGCCGCGGAATTTTTTGCGGCTACCCAATCCATGGCCATTCATTCGGACTGGGCTGGGG
>NZ_RZQA01001513.1:0-696 GCF_004022915.1 Mesorhizobium sp. M7A.F.Ca.US.006.04.2.1 | reverse complement strand
AGTGGAAACCCACCGGGAAGAATGAGGCGAAGACCCCCGCCGCGACCCCTGCCGCCACGGCGTGTGGAGTGGCGTTCAGCCGCAGGATGCGCTTTGAAAAGTACTGGGGCGAGCGCGAGAAGGAACTACGCGGCCACATATAGGTGCGTAAGCGCTCGAAGAAACCATCCGGGTTTCGACGTCGAAAGAGCACTCTCGTTCCTTAACTCCGCTAACGCTGCGGGACTTGTCCGTCGGAATGATCGCTGTAGAAAAAACGCGGGCTGTGTTGCTTTGTTCCGGTTTGTCAGGTTTAGAAATACTGGGAATAAGGTGATCGCGTGTGAAATCGCTTGGGCTCAAAACGGATGCCCTGAATGCTAGTTTGGCGTTGCTTGGCTTGACTCTTGCCGGTTGCGCGGCATTGGGAGGCAAGCCGGCGCCGCTCGATACGTTCGAGCTTTCCGCTTCGTCGATCGACGCGCATGGCCACAGCCGCCGCCAGATCCTTATTGCCCAGCCTTCCGCGCTCAAGGCGCTGGACAGCCAGAACATCGTCATCAAGCCGTCCGACCGTTCAATCCAGTACCTCAAGGGCGCGCAATGGGCCGACCGGCTGCCGCTGATCGTGCAGGCCAGGCTCGCCGAAACCTTCCAGCGCTCCGGCAGCTTTGCCGGCGTTGGCAAGCCGGGCGAGGGGCTGGCGATCGATTATCA
>NZ_RZQA01001512.1:0-696 GCF_004022915.1 Mesorhizobium sp. M7A.F.Ca.US.006.04.2.1 | reverse complement strand
TTCTGAAATTCTTCCCGGCCGAGCAGTCGGGCGGCATCGCTTCGCTGAAGGCCTTCGCCTCGCCGCTCGCCGATGTGAAATTCTGCCCGACCGGCGGCATCTCGGCCAAGAACGCGGCTGACTATCTCAGCCTGCCCAACGTGGTCTGCGTCGGCGGTTCCTGGGTGGCGCCCGACGACCTCGTCAAGGCCGGCAAATGGGACGAGATCGAAGCCTTGGCGCGCGCGGCGAGCAAGCTCGCAAAATAAGGCTTTCATGGCGGCATGGAAAAACCCGGCCGACTTGCGTCTACCGGGTTTCCGCCGGATGTTTTTTCCAGGCCTGCCTTGGCCGGATCAGTTGCAGACCCTGACTTCCCTGACCACCCTATGATGATGCTTCCAGGTCGTGACAACCTTGGTCCGGCAGTGCTTCTTCATGTGCATGTGATCGTGGGTCTTGACGACAATGGTTTCGGCCTGCGTAGGGGCGACGGCCGCCGAAGCGGTTGCCAACGCGATGACCGATGCCAGTAGAATCTTCTTCATGGGTATCCCCGGGTTTGAACGAACGAGGGAGAAACCGTTGACGGCCCGAGGCGTTCCACGATCACGGCAATGTCAGGCCGGTGTGATCGGAAGCCGGCGGGCCGCGCGACCGGATCCGGCCACGCAGCAAAAAGCCGCGCTGGTTGCCCGGCGCGGCTTTGTCGATTGG
>NZ_RZQA01001511.1:0-697 GCF_004022915.1 Mesorhizobium sp. M7A.F.Ca.US.006.04.2.1 | reverse complement strand
GTTCCTTCTTGAACTCGGCCGCCAGGTATTCGACCAGGCGCATGTCGAAATCCTCGCCGCCGAGGAAGGTGTCGCCATTGGTCGACTTGACCTCGAACACGCCATCGCCGATTTCGAGCACCGAAATGTCGAACGTGCCGCCGCCAAGGTCATAGACGGCAATGGTCTTGCCTTCCTTCTTGTCGAGGCCATAGGCAAGCGCTGCCGCGGTCGGCTCGTTGATGATGCGCAGCACTTCAAGGCCGGCGATCTTGCCGGCATCCTTGGTCGCCTGGCGCTGGGCGTCGTTGAAATAGGCCGGAACGGTGATGACCGCCTTCTCGACCTTTTCGCCGAGATAGGCTTCCGCCGTCTCCTTCATCTTCTGCAGGATCATGGCCGAAATCTGCGAGGGCGACTGCTTCCTGCCGCCAGCTTCGACCCAGGCATCGCCATTGTCGCCCTTGACGATCTTGTAGGGGACAAGCTTCTTGTCCTTCTCCGTCACCGGATCGTCATAGCGGCGGCCGATCAGGCGCTTGACCGCGAAGATGGTGTTTTCAGGATTGGTGACCGCCTGGCGCTTGGCCGGCTGGCCGACCAGACGTTCGTCGTCGCCCGAGATGGCGACGATGGAAGGCGTCGTGCGCGCGCCTTCCGCATTCTCGATTACCTTGGGCTCCTTGCCATCCATGATGGCGATGCAGGAGTTGGTGGT
>NZ_RZQA01001510.1:0-700 GCF_004022915.1 Mesorhizobium sp. M7A.F.Ca.US.006.04.2.1 | reverse complement strand
GACGACAGCAGGAATCGGCCGCAAGGAAGCCCGCTAGTGCTGTTAACCTTCTGTTAACCTAAAACTTCTTGCCGGGCTTTCCGAATCGGAGCTTAATGGCGCTTGTTGAATAATTTCATCGCAAAAAGCGCCAATTCAGGTTTTCGACGAGAATGAATATCGCCATGCGGCTACCGAGCTTCGAGTTCGATGAGAAAATCCTCGAGCAGGGTGCTGAGATATCACGGCGCCTTAACCAGCTTCGGATGGAGAAATTTCCCCCCGATGCGGCCAAGACGCTGCGTTCGTTTTCGATGGCAGAAGTCGCTCACTATCTTGGTGTCTCGCAGAACAATCTGAAGCGCCTTCATCTGGAGGGCAAGGGCCCCCTGCCCGAGCAGATCCCATCGGGACGCCGGTCCTACACTGCCCAGCAGATGCTTGAGCTGCGCCATTTCCTGGACCAGCATGGCAGGACCGAAGTCAAGAAGTATGTCCCGCACCGCAAGTCCGGCGACAAGCTCCAGGTCGTTGCTGTCGTCAACTTCAAGGGGGGCAGTGGCAAGACAACGACTGCCGCCCACCTCGCCCAGCATCTGGCCTTGACCGGCCACCGTGTTCTTGCAATCGATCTCGATCCTCAAGCCTCACTGTCGGCCCTGCATGGCTTCCAGCCGGAACTTGATAACAACCTCTCGCTCTATGAGGCGATTCGTTACGA
>NZ_RZQA01000150.1:0-9533 GCF_004022915.1 Mesorhizobium sp. M7A.F.Ca.US.006.04.2.1 | reverse complement strand
GGACAAAGGCTCGTCGAAAAGGAACAGTTTGGGGTCGCGCACCAGCGCCCGGCCCATGGCGACGCGCTGGCGCTGGCCGCCCGAAAGCTGGCTCGGCTTGCGCTGCAAGAGGTGGCCGATCTGCAGCACCTTGGCCACCTTGTCGATCGCCTTCTGGCGCTCCGCCGCCGGCACGCCGCGCATCTCCATGCCGAAGGAGATGTTTCCGGCCACCGTCATGTTCGGGTAGAGCGCATAGCTCTGGAACACCATGGCGATGTCGCGCTTGGAGGGGTGCAGATCGTTGATGGCGCGGCTGTCGACCCGGATTTCGCCCGAGGTGATCGTCTCCAGGCCGGCGATGGTGTTGAGCAAAGTGGACTTGCCGCAGCCGGAAGGGCCGACCAGCACCAGGAAACCGCCTTTCTCGAGCTCGACATCGATCCCTTTCAGGATCTCGACCTGGCCGAAGCGCTTTCTCAGACCATCAATTTCCAGAAAAGCCATCAGATCATCCTTTGACGGCGCCAGCCATGAGACCGCGCACGAAGTAGCGGCCGGCGAGCACATAGACGAGAAGGGTGGGCAGTGCCGCGATCATCGCGGCGGCCATGTTGACGTTGTATTCGACGACGCCGGTCGAGGTGTTGACGACGTTGTTGAGCGCCACCGTCATCGGCATCGCGTCGCCGGTGCCGGCGTAAGCCGAGGCGAAGAGGAAGTCGTTCCAGATGTTGGTGAACTGGTAGATGACGGTGACGACGAAGATCGGCATTGAGTTCGGCAGCATGATGCGGCGGAAGATCTGGAAGAAGGATGCGCCGTCGACCTGTGCCGCCTTGACCAGTTCGGTCGGAAACGCCTCGTAGTAGTTGCGGAAGAACAGCGTGGTGAAGCCGATGCCGTAGACGACGTGGACGAAGACCAGGTTGACCGTCGGGTTGCCGAGACCGAAGCTCGTTCCGACCGAGTTCTGCAGTGTGACGCCGAAGCGGCCGAGGCTGCCGAGGATGGTCGCCATCGGCAACAGCACCGACTGGAACGGAATGAAGCAGGCGAACAGCATCAGCCCGAACACCAGCGTTGCGCCGCGGAAACGCCATTTCGTCAGCACGTAGCCGTTCAGCGCGCCCAGCATGGTCGAGATCAGAACGGCCGGAACCACCATCTTGATGGAGTTCCAGAAATAGCCCTTAATGCCGGCGCAGGTGAGGCCGACGCAGGTCTCGCCCCACGCCTTCAGCCACGGGTCGAAGGTCGGCGCCTTGGGCAGCGCCAGCATGTTGCCGTTCTGGATCTCGTCCATGGTCTTGAACGAGGTCACCAGCATGACGAACAGCGGCATCAGGTAAAACAGCGCAAACAGAGCCAGCAGCCCGTAGATGACGATGCGGTTGATGACCTTGACGTTGACGCCGCCGGAGGCCTGGCGGGCGGGAGTGGTGACGGCGCTCATCGCGGCTTCTCCCGCAGTTCCGAATAGAGATAGGGCACGATGATGGCGACGATGGTCATCAGCATGATCACCGCACTGGCCGAGCCGACGGCCATTTCGTTGCGCTTGAACGTGTACTCATACATGAAGTTGGACGGCAGCCACGCCGAGCCGCCGGGCCCGCCGCTGGTCAGTGCGACCACGAGATCGTAGGACTTGATGGCGAGGTGCGCGAGCACGATGAATGCCGACAGGAAGATCGGCCGCAGCAGCGGGATGACGATGCGGCGATAGAGCTGGAAGGTGGTGGCGCCGTCGATCTGCGCCGCCTTCATGATCTCGCCGTCGATGCCGCGCAGGCCGGCCAGGAACATCGCCATGATGAAGCCGGAGGCCTGCCAGACGCCGGCAATGACCACCGTGTAGATGACGAAATCCTTGTTCTTGATCCAGTCGAAATGGAAGCTCGTCCAACCCCATTGATGCAAGGTCTGCTCGAGACCGAGGCCGGGATCGAGGAACCATTTCCAGGCGACGCCGGTGACGATGAAGGACAGCGCCATCGGATAGAGATAGATCGGCCTCAACACGCCTTCGCCGCGGATCTTCTGGTCGAGCAGGATGGCCAGGAACAGGCCGAGCGCCAGGCAGATCGCGATGTAGAGGAAACCGAAAATACCCATATTGGTGATCGACGTGTACCAGCTCGACGGCGGGTCTGTGTCGAAGGTCCAGCCCCACAGCCGCTGATAGGCGCGCGAGCCGGTTAGGACATAGGACGGGAAGGTCTTGGAATTGGTGAAGGACAGATAGATCGTCCACAGGATGAAGCCGTAGACGAAGACGATGGTGATGGCGAAGCTCGGCGCCAGCACGATCTTCGGCAATGCGTCCTGCAGGCGCGAGCGCACCGAGGCGCGTGGCCGCGCATGCTCCGGCGTCAGCTTGATCTGGCTTGTCGCTACCGTGCTCATGGGGCTCCTCCCGTCGACTCGCGGCCAACCAGCTTCGCGGATCTATGTTCGCGGATCTGGGCCTTCCCCGCCGGAGCGGGGAAGGCGTTTTTGGTGCGTGGCGCTTACTTGGCGTCGTCGATCGCCTTGACCAGCTCGGTCACGGCTTCGTCCGAGGTCTTGATCTGACCATGGACGAATTTGGAGACGACATCCTTATAGGCATTGGCGACCGCCGGAGGCGCGCCATAGCCCTGGGCCAGCGAGCCGAACAGCGTGCCGCCTTCATTGGCTGCCTTCAGGTCGGCGATGCCCTTCTTGCCGCAAGCGTCGAAGTCGGTGTCCGGAACATCGGTACGGGCCGGGACCGAACCCTTGACGACGTTGAAGGCCGACTGGAAGCTCTTCGACAGGGTGGCGGTGGCCAGTGCGACCTGGGCGGCCTTGCGGTCGTCGGGAACATTGAACATGCCGAACATGTCGGAGTTGTAGATCACCGAGCCGTCGGTACCCGGGAAGCGATAGCACAGGAAGTCGGTGCCCGGGGTCTTGTTGGCGGCGTGGAACTCGCCCTTCGCCCAGTCGCCCATGACCTGCACCAGGGCATCGCCCTTGATGACCATGGCGGTGGCAAGGTTCCAGTCGCGGCCCGAGAAGTTGGGGTCGACATAGGTGACGAGCTTGGCCAGATTGTCGAACGACTTCTTCATCGTGTCGGACTTCAGGGACTCGTCATCGAGGTCGTTGAAGGCCTTCTTGTAGAACTCGGGTCCGCCGGTCGACAGCACGACGGAGTCGAACATGGTGGCTTCCTGCCAGTTCTGGCCGCCGAGAGCGAGCGGGATCACGCCTGCCGCCTTGGCCTTGTCGAGCAGGGCAACGAAGTCGTCGAAGGTCTTCGGCTCGGTGCCGCCGATCTTGTCCAGGACGGCCTTGTTGATCCACAGCCAGTTGACCGAGTGAACATTGACCGGCGCCGCGACCCACTTGCCGTCATAGACCGAAAACTTCTGCAGGGCTGCCGGAACGGACTTGTCCCAGCCTTCCTTCTTCGCCGTTTCGGTCAGGTCGCCCATGACGCCGGCGGCTGCATAGTCGAGCACGGTGTAGCCGAGCATCTGCGAGGCGGTCGGATAATTGCCGGCCGCGACCATCGCCTTCAGCGCGGTCATGGCGGCATCGCCGCCGCCGCCGGCCACCGGCACGTCCTTCCAGGCATAGCCTTCCTTGGCCAGATCACCCTTGAGGACGTTGAGAGCAGCCGCTTCGCCGCCCGAGGTCCACCAATGCAGCATCTGGACTTCCTTGACGTCCTCGGCGTGGGCCGCGAAAGCCAGGCCCGACGCGAGAGCCGTTCCGATAAGCAGTTTGCGCAACATGTACTTCCTCCCTTGTTGCATTACACGACCGGCGGATGCCGCCGGGTTCTTCTCAACTCAGCCGACCCACCACCCGGTGCGCTGGCCGCGATGAAACTGGATTGTCTTTTCCTCGGTATAATCCTCGACGGCGCGTTTGCCGAGTTCGCGTCCGAGACCGGACTGCTTATAGCCTCCGAAAGGCAGCTCGGGATAACCTTCCATGAATGTGTTCACCCAAACGGTTCCCGAACGCACGCCGCGCGCGACCGACATGCAAGTGTCGATGCTGGCGCTCCACACGCCCGCCGACAAACCATAGGGCGTGTTGTTGGCGATGTGCAACGCCTTTTCAATCGATTCAAAAGTCAGCACCGAGAGCACCGGGCCGAACACTTCCTCGCGCGCTATGGCCATGTCCTCGGTGACGCCGCGGATGATGGTGGGATCGAGGTATTGACCGATATTGGAGGCCAATTGCTTGCCTCCGCTGTAGATGCTGCTGCCCTCGGTCGCGGCTGCCGCAACGTAACCGGCAACCTTGGCCAAATGGTCGGACGAGATCATCGCGCCGACCTTGGTTTGGTCATCGAGCGGATCGCCGACCGTGACCCTGGCGGCAAGCGCCTTGACGGCGCTGAGAAAATCGTCGGCGATCGCCTCGTGCACGATCAGCCGGCTGCCGGCATTGCAGCACTCGCCGGCATTGAAGAAGCCGCCGAACACCGCCGCATCGGCGGCCGCTTCGAGGTCGGCGTCCTGGAAGACGATCTGGCCGTTCTTGCCGCCGAGCTCCATCGAGACTTTCTTCAGCGACTGCGCGGCGGATGCCATCGTCATCTTGCCGACGCGGGTGGAGCCGGTGAACGAGACCATTTCGACCAGCGGGTGGCTGACCATCGGCGCACCGACATCGGCGCCAAGTCCGGCCAGGATATTGACGACGCCGGCGGGCAGGCCGGCCTGCATCAGGATGTCGCCGAGCACGAAGGTCGAGGCCGAGGTCATTTCGCTCGGCTTGACCACCGCCGTGCAGCCGGCGGCGAGCGCGAAGGGCAGTTTCTGGCTGACGATCAGGAACGGGAAATTCCACGGGGTGATGATCGAGACGACGCCGATCGGTTCGCGCAGGACGACACCCAGCATGGCGTCGCCGAGATTGGCGTAGGTTTCACCATGCAGGGTGCGGGCAAGCGAGGCGGCATAGCGCCAGATGTCGACGGCGCCGCCGATCTCGCCGCGTGCCTGGGCGATCGGTTTGCCCGATTCCAGTGCGTCGAGCCGGGCGATGTCTTCCAGCCGGCCCTCGATCAGATCAGCTGCCTTGAGCAGGATCCCGGCACGTTCGGCCGCCTTCATGCGCGGCCATGGACCCGTTTCGAAAGCCCTGTGGGCGGCAAGCACAGCGGCTTCCACTTCGGCCTCACCGGCCTGCGCATAGTGCGAGACGGTGAAGCCGTGGCCGGGGCTGTTTCGAGCAATCGTGCGGCCGTCGCGGGCATCGACATGCTTGCCGTTGATCAGCAGCTTGTAGCCTTTCGGGGCTTCGGCCGCCTCGGCCGGCATGGCGATCTTCAGGGGTGCGTTCATATGTTTGCTCTAGGATCTCGAAAAGGCCGGCTTCTGCTTGGCCTTGAAGGCATCGACGCCGGCCTTCAGATCGCCGGTCAGGGCGATGAAGCCGCTGGCCAGCGCTTCGGTGGCGGCGGCACTTTCCTCGCCTTCGGCGACCGCGATCATCAGCTTGGCGGCTTCCGTCGCCAGCGGGCCGCGCTCGGCGATCTTTTCCGCCCACGCCTTTGCTTCTTCGTGTGCGTTGCCAGTTGCGACCACCCGGTCGACGATGCCCAGGGCGAGTGCCTCGGGGGCGAGAAGGATCTCGCCGCCCAGCGCCATGCGGCGCACCGTCTGCGCGCCGAAGCGGCGCACGGCGCGCTGCGTACCGGACCAGCCGGGCACGACGCCAATCGAGGTTTCCGGGAAGCCTAATTTCACTTGTGTTTCCGCCACGCGCAAGTCGCAAGCCGCAGCCAGTTCCAGGCCGCCGCCAAGCGCATGGCCGGACAGGACGGCGATTGTCGGCTGCCGCAGCCGCGCCAAGCGGTCGAAGACGCGGTGGCCGTAGCGCACCCACTGCACCTGGAAATCGGCGGCACTCATCTGCGCCCAGGCTTCGACATCGCCACCGGCGCAAAAGCCCTTGCCTTCGCCGCGCAGCAGCACGACGCGGACGCCCTCGGCCATCTCGGCCGCGTCGAGCGCCGTCTCTAGCGCCCGCAGCATCGGAATGTCCAGTGCGTTGAATTTCTCCGGCCGGCGCAGCGTGATGGTACCGATGGCGCCATCCTGCTCGAAGGTGACGAGAGGCTCAGCCACGCGCGCCTCCGACCGAGGCGCCGCCATTCAGCGACAGGCCTATCGGTTGCTCCTGATAGAGGGCTGCCGGTGTCGTCTTGAGGTCCCTGGCAACGGCCAACGGAATTTCCGACTGGGCCAGCACATCACGCTGCAGATCGATGCCGGGTGCGAGTTCTGTGACGACCAACCCCTCCGGCGTCAGCTTCATCACGCAGCGTTCGGTGACATAGGTGATGTCCTGTCCCTGCGCCACCGCGCGCTTGCCCGAAAACGAGATGTGCTCGACTTCGTTGACCACCTTCTTGACCTTGCCCTCGTGGTCGATGCGGATGCCGCCATCGGCCAGAGACAGCTTGGCGCCGGCATTGAAGAAGCCGGAGAAGACGATCTTCTTCGCCCGTGCGGTGATGTCGACAAAGCCGCCGGCGCCGGCGGTGACATGCGGCCGCGCCGAAAGCTTCGAAACATTCACAGAGCCGTGTCGATCGATCTGCAGGAAGGACAGCAGCGAGGCGTCGAAGCCGCCGGCCTGGAAATAGATGAACTGGTGCGGCGAGGGCATGAAGGCGTCGGCGTTCGATGAGCAGCCGAATTTGAAGTCGAGCAGCGGCACGCCGCCGACCGCGCCCTGTTCGATCACCCAGGTAATTTTGCCGTGCTGGCCTTCCTCGAGAAGGATGCGCGGCACATTGGCGGAAATGCCGAACCCGATATTGACGGCCATGCCGTCGCGCAACTCCATGGCGACGCGGCGCGCGATCACCTTCTGCACGTTCATCTCCGGCGTGCGGAAGCTCGACAGCGGCCGGAAGATTTCTCCCGAGATCGCCGGGTCATAGGGTGTCAGCGTCGTCTGCAACTGGTCGGGCGCAACGACGATATGGTCGACCAGGACGCCCGGCACGCGCACGTCATGCGGTTTCAGCGTGCCGTTCTCGACGACGCGCTTGACCTGCGCGATGACGATGCCGCCATTGTTGCGGGCGGCGAGCGCCTGTTCCAGTCCGCCGAGATAGGCGCCCTCATGCTCGTAGGTGAGGTTGCCGCGCTCGTCGGCCGACGTGGCGCGGATGATCGACACCTGCGGCACGATAGAGCGGAAATAGAGCCATTCCTCGCCGTCGAACTGCTGCACCGAAACGATCGGCTCGCTGGCGGCGTCGTTCATGGCGCAGCCCTGGTGGCGCGGGTCGGCGAAGGTGTCGAGACCGACTTTGGTCAGCACGCCCGGCCGCTTGGCCGCGGCTTCGCGGTGCATATCGAACAGGATGCCGGACGGCACGTTGTAGGCGGCGACCGAATTGTCGCCGATCATCTTCCAGATCTGCGGCGGTTCGGAAGAGGAGGGGCCGGACGGGTAGGAGCCGCACAAGGTACGCTTCAGCAGTCCCGGCTTGGCCAGATGGTCGATGCCTTTGATGCCATACATGTCGCCGGCTGCGATCGGGTGCAGCGTGGTGATGTTCTTCGGATGGCCTTCTGCGTCGAAGCGTTCGCCGATCGCGGCGAGCACCGCATCGGGGCAGCCGAGGCCGCTCGACGAGGACACCGACACGACCATGCCGTCCTTGACCAGGCCGGCTGCCTGCGCCGCGGAGACCACCTTGCTCAATTCATACTCCCGAATTCAGGGTCGATTGCGACCGCCTTGCCTGATTTCGCGGTTTGCAATGCTGCTTCGGTTGACGCCGATGACCAGATGCTGTCCTCGCCTTGCGCGCGGATGGCGTTGATCATGAACTGCCTGACGATCGTGCTGGCGCCGATCAAGCTCCATTTGACGCTCATGCAGCGCCTCCCGAACCGGCCGCCCTGTTTCGAATGCGGCGATCCGGGCCGCAGCTTTCCCTGACCACCAGATTGACCGCGCCGATATGGTCTTCGGCCCGTGTGGTGCGCGACTGGATCATTTTCAGCATGACATGGGCGGCACGTTCGCCAAGACCCGCCGAGTCCACCGCGACGCTGGTCAGAGCCGGCATGTAATGCTCGGCCTCGGCCACATCGTCGAAGCCGACGATGGCGAAATCAACTCCGGGCTCAAGCGCGCGCTTGCGCAGCGCCAGCATGGCGCCAAAGGCGACGGCGTCGTTGAAGCAGAGTGCCGCAGTCGGCGGTTCAGCCATTGCGAGAGCGGTTTCGAGGCATGCGATACCACCTCTGCGGCTGGTCTCTCCCTCGACGACCAGAGTGTCGCGGTCGGAGATGCCCTGCGTCTCGCAGGCTTCGCGAAATCCGCCAAGCCGCTCGTGATAGACGACGAGATCGGACGAGCCGCCGAAGAAGACCAGCCGGCGATGTCCCTTGCCGATCAGATGAGCGGTGGCGAGATAGGCGCCGCGATGATTGTCGGGCGCGATGACCGGAATGCGGCTCTCGGGAAGCCGGCGCATGGCGAAGACCACCGGCAGACCTGCCGTCTCGATCCGCCTGAAGGCGCCCGGCGTCGTGCCGCGAGCCGGCGACACGATGAGGCCGGCGACGCCTTGCTCCATCAGCGACTTCAGCACTTCTTCCTGGCGCACCGGATTTTCCGCCGTGTTGGCGATGAACGGCACGATGCCGGCCGACTGGAAGACCCGCTCCATGCCGACCGCCAGCTCCGCGAAGAAAGGATTGGTGAGATCGTTGATGACCATGCCGATGACGTTGGAGTGCGCCTTGCGCAGATTGGCGGCGCCGCGGTTGTAGACGTAACCGACATCCTCGATCGCCTTGCGCACCTTGCTCGCTGTTTCGGGCCGGATCAGTCCGCTGCCCTGGAGCACGAGCGATACCGTCGATTTGGACACGCCCGCTTCGCGGGCGATGTCGAATATCGTCGCCTTGGCCCGGTTGGCCATCCAGATGCATCCTCCCCACTGCAGGCCCAAAACTATTGGAACGTTCTAATCTCTGCTCCGCTCGTGAGTCAATCGGGATTTTTCCCGCGCCTCGAACATCGATTGTGCGTACTCAAATGGCATGCTTCATAAGGCTTTCCTGTTGCAATGCAGCATTTCATCCTGCAGGGAGTTCGAATCTTAAAGGTCCTTGATTTATTGGAACGTTCCATTTAGTAGCGTTGTGAAGGGAGCGATGGATGGACATTTCCTTGCCTGGTGAGGGTGGCGGCAGCACCCGGTACACGCTGGTCGGCGAGCCCGTGCAGCCTGACATCGGCGCGCGATTTTCGCGTATCGCCTATGCCGCCGCGCACGTCGTTGCCGATCCGCTCGCCATGACCGATCCGTGGTCCAGACCGGTGATCGACTGGGAGAGGACGATGGCGTTCCGTCACCATCTGTGGCGGCTGGGCTTCCGCATCGCCGAAGCGATGGACACGTCGCAGCGCGGCATGGGCTTCGACTGGGCAAACGCGCAGGAATTGATCCGCCGCTCGATCGCCGAGGCGCGCACGGTCGATGGCGCCGATCTCGCCTCGGGCGCCGGCACCGACCATCTGGCGCC
>NZ_RZQA01001509.1:0-700 GCF_004022915.1 Mesorhizobium sp. M7A.F.Ca.US.006.04.2.1 | reverse complement strand
GGCTCGCTCAGGTCGATCGATGCGCAAGCAGCCTCGCAATTGCCCTCCGCCGCGACGATCATCCGCCTGATCGCTACCCACGCTTTCGCCGAGGCACTGCCATGCTGACGAAAATCGCCGGCGGCGACATCATCGATCCCGTCAACGGCCGTCTCGACAAGGGCGACCTCTGGATCAAGGACGACAAGATCGTTCCGGCGCCGGCGGGAGGGGCGGCCGACCGGACCATCGAAGCCAGCGGCTGCATCGTGATGGCTGGCGCCATCGACATCCACTCCCACATCGGTGGCGGCAATGTGAACACCGCGCGGCTGCTCTTGCCCGAACAGCATGCCGCCCATCAGCTGCGGCCAGCAATGACGCCGCTCTCCAATGCCGGCTGGTCGACCTTCCAGACCGGCTGCCTCTACGCAAAGATGGGCTTTACGACGGTCGTCGAGCCGGCGATGTCGCCGGGAGCGGCGCTGCACACGCATCTCGAACTGGCCGACATCCCGATCATCGACAAAGCGACCCTTGCCATTCTCGGCAATGACGATTTCCTGTTGTCGATGATCCGCGACGACGCCCCCCGGACGATGATCGAGGACTATGTCGCCTGGACGGTCGCTTCGACGCGAGCGCTTGGGGTCAAGGTGATCAACGCCGGTGCGGCGGCCGCCTTCAAGGAGAACGTCCGCACCTTCTCGCTGGATGATGT
>NZ_RZQA01001508.1:0-703 GCF_004022915.1 Mesorhizobium sp. M7A.F.Ca.US.006.04.2.1 | reverse complement strand
GTGCATGGCCATGGCTGGCATAGGTCTTGTTCAGCCCGGTGACGCGCAGCACCGGCGCTGCCGCCGCCCTTGGTACAGGCGCCACATCGCTCGGCGTCGCGCGCGGCAGCGCCTGCGCCTTGTCGTGATGAAAGCAGCGCGACAGCCGGCCGCCCAGATCGTAGAGTGGTGGCAATTCGCTGCGGCAGCGGTCGTCGGCGAGCGCGCAGCGATCGGCGAAGGCGCAGCCCTTGATGTCGACCCCGATGCCGGGCAGGAAGCCGGGAATGGTGTCGAGGCGGCCCTGGTCCTTGCGCTGGCCCCCGCGCGGCAGGCAGCGCAGCAAGGCTACGGTGTAGGGATGGCGCGGGTCGTTGAAGACGACCTCCGTCGGTCCTTCCTCGACCAGCATGCCGGCATAGAGCACGCCGACGCGGTCGCACATGTTGGAGACGACGGCGAGGTTGTGGCTGATAAACAGGATCGAGGCCGACAGTTCTTGCCGCAGCTGTGCGATCAGGTCGAGCACTTCGGCCTCTACCGTCGCATCGAGGCCGGTGGTCGGCTCGTCGAGGATCAGCATCGAGGGATCGTTGGCCAGCGCCATGGCAATCGCCACGCGTTGCTGCATGCCGCCGGAAAGCTGGTGCGGGTAGCGCTGCATGACGCTGACGGGGTCGGAGATGCGCACGCGGTTCAGCATCGCAATCGCCCGGTCGGTGGC
>NZ_RZQA01001507.1:0-703 GCF_004022915.1 Mesorhizobium sp. M7A.F.Ca.US.006.04.2.1 | reverse complement strand
TTGCCAGACTGAGCGGGGTGATCGAGCGCGTCGGCCAGGAGATTGACAGGCAGGAGCCGTCACAGGCCGCCGCGGACAAGCCACGGCGCGAGCCGGTGCCAGTGGAGGTCGTCGCGCGCGAAAAGCCGCTCCAGGTTCTGCAGAATCTGGTCGGCCCACTGATCAGTCCGCTGGCGTCGGCAGGGTTGATCGTCATCGTCGTCATCTTCATGTTGCTGGAGCGCGAGGACCTGCGCGATCGTTTCATCCGGCTTGTCGGCTATGGCGATCTTCACCGAACCACCGAGGCGCTCCAGGAGGCCGGCAAGCGGGTCGGCCGGTATCTGCTTATGCAGATGGTCGTGAACATCGTCTACGCCATACCGATCACGGTCGGACTGTGGGTTCTGGGCATACCCAATGCACTGCTATGGGGATTGCTGGCGCTGGCACTGCGCTTTGTTCCCTATATCGGCCCGGTCATTGGCGCGCTGCTGCCGTTGTTCCTGGCGCTGGCCGTCGCGCCTGGCTGGTCGCTGGTGCTGTGGACTGCGGGGCTCTTCGTAGCGATGGAGATGATCACAGGCAACGTCATCGAGCCCTGGCTCTACGGCTCGCGGACTGGGCTCTCGCCATTGGCCATCATTGTCGCGGCGATCTTCTGGACCTGGCTCTGGGGGCCATTGGGTCTGGTTTTGTCGACGCCGCTCACGGTCTGCCTCGT
>NZ_RZQA01001506.1:0-707 GCF_004022915.1 Mesorhizobium sp. M7A.F.Ca.US.006.04.2.1 | reverse complement strand
GATCCATCATGGTCTTGTCGGCGAACTTGCCGGGACGGTTCCCGACCTCTCGACCGGCAACCAGCGCGCGTTTTTCGTGGTAGGCCCAAACGGGATGTCTGTGCCGCCGCTGAACGGCGGACGCAAGGCAACGCAACTTTCCTGTGGCCAAGCTAGCCTCGCCGCCACGCTGGCGGCACTGAGGGCACAGTACAAAGGGCGGCGTACATCGCAACCGGTGTCGAATTTCAATGATTTTGCCAAAACTCTGGCGGCCGCGCATTTTCCCGTGTTCCTGTTTTCAGGCCACGCCGCCGAAGGCTTGGCATTGGAGATGCTGCAAGGACTGATCGCCGATCTCAATCGCAAATCGCGCGCATCCGGCCTTTATCTGCCGGCGAGCGAAAACGGGTGGGGAAGCGCGCTCGCCTCGGCCTGGATGACAGGTTTTCCGCTGCGCACCGGCTTTGCGCGCGGCCTCCCTGAATTCGATCCCTGGCGCTGCGATGTGGAGCGCATGATCGCTGCCGGCGAAGCTGACCTGCACCTGCGGATCTCCGCCGCAACGGCTCAACTACAGAAAAAAAGGGCACGCATGGCGCTGATTGTGCTGACGAAAACGGAAAAGCCGGTTGCCGGCGCCGCAGTCACCATGGCCATCGGCGAGGCTGGAGTCGATCACGATGCGGTTGTCTACTCCAGCCTCGCCGATGGCCATGGTGACTGCG
>NZ_RZQA01001505.1:0-708 GCF_004022915.1 Mesorhizobium sp. M7A.F.Ca.US.006.04.2.1 | reverse complement strand
CTTGAACGTCACTTCGAAGGATGGATCCTCGATCAGTTCGGCGAACCGGCGGTAGGCGGCGTAGTACGCCTCCATGTCGGCGAAGGGCACGTCGACCGTCGGCGCCAGCGAGCGGTTGTTGAAGCGGATGCAGATCAGCTCGCCATCGGGCCCGAGCTCGATCATCGGCCGCTTCGCCTGCAGCCGCACACCGGAAGAGCCGGCATATTCGAAGCGCGCCGGGCATGAGCTCAGCAGCCGGAAGCCTTCCGGGTTCTCGGCCTGCAGCGCAGCCGCGACGGCAAATCCGTCGACGACGCTGGATTCGCCGCCCTCAACCGTATTCTCGATGCAGGACAGGATCTGCAGCGTCGGCACGGGGTCGCGATAGGGATTGTCGGTATGCGCCTGGAGCCCGAGATTGGTGTAGGCGAGATTGCTCGGATCGACCTCGGCGCGCACTTCGAACCAGCGGCCGTAATTGGTCTCCCTGATATAGCCGAACAGATCGGACACCTTGCACAGCGCTCCGGATTCGGTCGGCAGATCGTCCATCACCGCGAAGCCATAGGTTTTCACCGCCGACAGCCATTGCCCCAGCACAGCGCGATCATGGCTGGCCGCAGCATAGCCGGCGCGCGGCACCGAATTCTGCATCGAGGCCTTGGTCCATCGCACGGTGGCCTCGTCTGTCCAGCCGGGCTGGCGGGCCGCGTCACGATCATAGGC
>NZ_RZQA01001504.1:0-713 GCF_004022915.1 Mesorhizobium sp. M7A.F.Ca.US.006.04.2.1 | reverse complement strand
AGCCTTTGCTTCTGCTCGGCGACGACCCAGCATTCCCCGCCATAGGCAGGATTCTGGAAGATCTGCCGCCGTCAACACGCGCTGAGGCGCTGATCGAGATCGATGGGCCGGACGACCGGATGGCGCTGGCGCAAGGGGATAATATCGACATCACCTGGCTTTACCGGCACGGCCGCGAGGCCGGCACCGCGGGCCTGTTGTCCGCCGCCTTGCGCGAGCGCAAGCACATGGCGCTTGCCGACGGCCTGTACGTCTGGGTCGGTTGCGAATTTGGCGATTTCCGGGAGATCCGCAAGATCGTGCGTAAACAGTGGGGCCTGCCGCGCGACCGCCACCTGGTTACGGCCTACTGGCGCCGGGACGCGCACAGCGTGGGCGAGGGCGGCGAGGACTAGCCGCTGCCTATTGCCTGACGCCTCTCGCCACCAGCCGCGCCACGCTCGGGCCAACCAGCAGCACGATCAGGAAGCGCACCGATTGCAGCGCCATGACGAAAGAGATGTCGACGTTCTGCGCTGCTGCAGCGATGATGGCGATGCTGTCCATGCCGCCGGGGCTGGTCGCCAGATAGGCGGTCAGCGGATCGATGCCCAGGAGATGGCTGATCATGAAGGCAAGGCCGCCGCAAAAGGCGATCAAGGCCACGATCGAGGCGATGATCTGCGGCAAGGCGTGCGCCGCATGGCGCAGGATCGCCCTTGTGAAGTTCAGGC
>NZ_RZQA01001503.1:0-716 GCF_004022915.1 Mesorhizobium sp. M7A.F.Ca.US.006.04.2.1 | reverse complement strand
ATGCTGGCCTTCGTGCTGCCCTATCCCCAGCGCTTTCGCGCCGCGCTCAAGCTAGCGAAGCTGGGCAAACCGTTCATCGGCCTGTTCGACAAGGTTCCGGCGCTGAAGCCGCTCAGTGCGATGCTCAAGCTCGCGCCGGCGTCGATCCCGGCAGCGTCGCCGATGGGCTCGCCGGGCATCCATGCCGGGCAGGGGACCAAAAGGGGCCGCGTCACCATCCTCACCGGCTGCGCGCAATCGGTGCTCGATCCCGCCATCAACGAGGCGACGATTTCGCTGCTGACACGGCTCGGCGTCGAGGTCTTGGTGCCGCCGGGCGAAGGCTGTTGCGGTGCGCTGGTCCATCATATGGGGCGCGAACAGGCCGCGCTTGCCTCGGCGAGGCAAAATGTCGACGCCTGGACACGCGCCCTCGACCAGGGCGGGCTCGATGCCATCGTCATCACCGCCTCGGGCTGCGGCACGACGATCAAGGACTACGGTTTCATGCTGCGGCTCGACCCGGCCTATGCCGACAAGGCCGCGCGCGTCTCGGCACTGGCCAAGGACGTTACCGAATATCTCTCGACCCTCCACCTGCCCGAACCGGTTCGCAAGTCGGGCACTGTCGTTGCCTATCACTCGGCCTGCTCGATGCAGCACGGCCAGAAGATCACCCGCCAGCCGAAAGAACTGCTGGCCAAGGCCGGCTTCATCGTGCGCGAGCCGCGCGAAGG
>NZ_RZQA01001502.1:0-716 GCF_004022915.1 Mesorhizobium sp. M7A.F.Ca.US.006.04.2.1 | reverse complement strand
GTTCTATGTGCTGTGCCTGACGCTGCACCTGACCAACGGCGTCAACTATCTGACCCTGGCGCTGATGTGGATTTTCGTCGCATCGCGCTATTTCCACGCCTGGGTTCACCTGACCAGCAACAATCTGCTGCTGCGCAGCCGGTCATTCTTCGTCAGTGCGGTGATTCTCCTGCTGGGATGGATCTGGTTCGCGCTGCACCTGCTCGGCATGGTTTGAGCAGGGCACTTTTTCCTTCTCCCGCAAGGGGAGAAGGAAAATCCGCGAGGGACGTCTACAGGTCGAACACCGCAATCTTGCGCTTGTCGAACTTGATGCCGATCTCGCCGCGTACCAGCTTGAGCGCGGCCTCGCCGAACACCGCGCGCCGCCAGCCCTGCAGGGCCGGTACGTCGGCTTCCTCGCCCTCGGCGGCGATACGGTCGATGTCGTCGCTGGAGGCCAGCACCTTGGAGGCGACGCCTTCCTTTTCGGCGACGATCCGCAGCAGCACCTTCAACAGTTCCGCCGCGGCGCTCGAGCCCTCGGGCGGCTGGAAACTCTTTGGCAGTTTCGGCATCTGCTCCTTGGGCAAGGCAAGGGCGGTGTTGACCGCGCCGAGCAGCGCCGTCGCCGTCGAGGAGCGTTCCCAGCCCTTCGGCGTCGTGCGCAGCTTGCCCAGGGCTGCCGCGTCGCGCGGCGCCTGCTGCGCCACCTCGTAGATCGCGTCGTCCTTGAG
>NZ_RZQA01001501.1:0-721 GCF_004022915.1 Mesorhizobium sp. M7A.F.Ca.US.006.04.2.1 | reverse complement strand
CCCCTTGGCTTCGAAGATGCGCGCGACGCCGATGCCGTTGGTCGCGTCGCCGGCCAGCCCGTAGACGGTTTCCGCCGGGATGGCGACGACATCGCGCTCCCTGAGCAGCGCCAGCGCCCGCTCCAGCGCCTCGCCCGAGCCAAGTATTTCAGCCACTCTCGTCACCTCACAGATGCGGGGTGCGTAGTACGATGGCGGCCATTGGGCAAGTCGGCTGTTGGGTAACCGTTTGTTGGCGAGCAGGAGCATTGGCGATTTATCAATCCCTAAAATGCTATGTTTCCACGAAAGCCGGCATCAATTCCGGCCTGCTATCGAACAGCTTCTGGGCAAAGGGGCGATATCGGTGTCTGCGCGTATCCTGCTGGGTATCATTCTTGCTGTTGCGGCCGGCGAAGCCCAGGCATCATCCCTGGTTTTTCCAGGCACGCCATCCTCCACACCGTCGATCGTCAGGATCGGCGCTCCCAACCAGCCTGGAACCGTCGATGCGGTCAACACCAGCGATGCGCGGTCGGTGATGGCAGTAGGGGAAGCGCCGCCCGACGTCACCGATGAAAAGGTAGCGGCGATCCCGGACAAGCCCGCGACCGGACACGGCTTCCAGCCAGGCCCGATGGTCATCCGTGGCGGCGTTACCGGTCCCGATTTCCCGGCACCCGCGCCAACCGCTGCACCAGCGACCGGTGCCGCGCCGGCCGCTGGTGCAGCGGTTGGCGGG
>NZ_RZQA01001500.1:0-722 GCF_004022915.1 Mesorhizobium sp. M7A.F.Ca.US.006.04.2.1 | reverse complement strand
TTCCTGGCCCTTGTGGAACATCTTGCCCGAGGTGGCATCGACCACACCGGCGATGATCTTGGTCAGCGTCGATTTTCCCGCGCCGTTCTCGCCGAGCAGCGCATGGATCTCGCCCTTGCGCAGTTCGAAGCTGACGTTCTTCACCGCGGGCACGCCGCGATAATTCTTGGTGACGTTTTCCAGCCGAACGATCGGTTCCATCAGAAACCTCCCGAAGCGAGGTCGATCGCCAGCACGCAGTCGCCGCCTCTGGAGGCGACAAACAGCCGGCCGTCCTTTTCCGCAACGCTGCAGATGCCATGACGCGTGCCGTTGGCGCGGCTGTGCAGGCTGAACAGCGGCTGCATCTTCTGGTCGAGCCTGACCACCAGCCCATAGGAGCGGCTCGGCGACCACGGCTTGTGGATGCCCATGGTGCGGATGCCGCCGCATTGCAGCGGCTCGAGGAAGCTGCGGCTGGACGCCAGTGCCGGCGCGATCCAGTAGGCCGGCGGCACTTGGCTCAGCATGTCCTGCCGGTAATGCGTTTCCTGCAGCACGAATTCGATCAGCCGGTTGCGCGGCGCAAACAAGGTCAGCCAGGCCCCACCATCGGCGGACGGCGACAGCCGTGCGGGATATCCCGGCAGATGCGTCAGAACCGTCGAACGGCTGCCCGTCGCGCCGCCGAAACGCACCAACTGATGGCGCCAGCTTTCACTGACAAGCACATCCTTGCCGAC
>NZ_RZQA01000014.1:0-21664 GCF_004022915.1 Mesorhizobium sp. M7A.F.Ca.US.006.04.2.1 | reverse complement strand
GCGCCGGTGACGGCTGTTGTCGCCGGCCTGTTCCTCGACGATATCGCCGAAGTGGTCGAGCGCACCGACTACCCCGGCGATCCGACCGGCCGCGCCATGCCGGCGCTGCGCTCGCTGGTGCTGTCGGCGCGATTCCTCGGTGTCGTCATTCTCGGCAACATCGTCGCGCTGCTGCTTCTCTTGGTGCCGGGCGTCAACATAGCCGCCTTCTTCATCGTCAACGGCTATCTGCTCGGGCGCGAGTTCTTCGAATTCGCCGCCATGCGCTTTCGCGGCGAAGACGAGGCCAGGGCCTTGCGCAGGCACTATGCCGGCACAGTGTTTCTCGCCGGGCTGCTCATCGCCGCTTTCCTCGCCGTGCCGTTGCTCAACCTGCTGACGCCGCTGTTCGCCGCCGCCATGATGGTGCATCTGCACAAGGCGATCTCGGTGCGGGAAGTGGCTCGCCCCTCACGCGGCTAGGCATTTTCTTCAGCGCAACAGAAATCCGCGTCCGAGCTCGTCATCGGCCTCGACGATGAATTCGGCCCGCCCGGAATAATAGGCGCGGCCGCCGACGCGGGCGATGATCGCCTCATGCCGTCCAGCCTTCGCCGTCCGCGCCACGGCTCCGGAAAAACGCGAGCCGGCGATGCTCTCGAATGTGCGCGTCTGTCCGATCGCGATCTCGCCCTTGGCATGCATGGCCGCCAGCCTTGCGGTGACGCCGGAACCGGTTGGCGAGCGATCGACCTCGGCTTCGGCGAAGACGCAGATGTTTTTGGTCACCTCGCCGGAAAATGTGTCGCGGCCGTCGGTCAGGATGGTGCCGTATAGGTAGGCTAGGTCGCCGTGGTCGGGATGCGACAGCGGAAATTCAGCCTTGAGCCTGTCCGTCAGCCCCGTTGCCGCATCGACGAAATCGCGCATCCGGCTTCTGCCGAATTCGAGCCCGAATTGGTGACAATCGGCCAGCGCGTAGAAGGCGCCGCCATAGGCGACGTCGAAGCCAATCGTGCCGTGGCCCGCCAATTCGATCGCCTGTCCACCGGCGAACAGGAAGGCCGGCACGCTTTCGAACGACACCGCACCGGCCTTGCCGTCCCTGACCTCGACCGAGGCGACGACCAGCCCGCACGGCGCCTCGATATTGACTGTCGTGACTGGTTCCTGTTTCGCCACCAGCCCTTCATCGATGGCGTAGCGGCCGAGCGCGACGATGGCGTGGCCGCACATCGTCGAATAACCCTCATTGTGCATGAACAGCACGGCGAGGTCGGCGCCGGGCAGGTCCGGCTCGACCAGCAAGGCGCCATACATGTCGTAATGGCCGCGTGGCTCGAACATCAGGATTTTCCTGAGATGATCGAGATGGTCGCGCACATAGGCGCGCTTTTCCAGGATCGTGCCCTTGGGGATACCGGGATAGCCGCCGGTGACGATCCTTAGCGGCTCGCCGCCAGTATGCATGTCGATCACGGTCAGCGTCATGCGACGGGCCCCATTAATCCGAAGATTTGCCGAAGAGGGCCTGCAATTTGCTGAACGGCATGGCGGCGCGGGTGAAGCCGAAGGTGCCGTCTTGCTGGATTTCGCGTGCCGCCGTTTCCAGCATGCCGTAGGCGAAATTGGTCAGCCACGGCCCGAGCGAGATACGCTTGACGCCGGCCATGGCGAGATCGGCGATGGTAAAACCCGGTACCGCCATGACATTGACCGGCTTGCTGACGGCAGAGCAGAGCGTGCGGATCATCTCGACGTTGCCGATGCCTGGCGCATAGAGTACGTCGGCGCCGGCCTTCTCGAACGCCTGCAGCCGCTTGATCGTGTCGTCGAGGTCGGACTTGCCCCAGAGGAAATTCTCGGCCCGCGCAGTGAAGACGAAATCGCGTTTCAGGGCCCGCGCCGCTTCCACGGCCGCCGCAACGCGTTCGACGGCGTGCGCAAAATCATAGATCGGCTTGTCCGGATCGCCGGTGTGGTCTTCGATCGAGCAGCCGGCAAGGCCGGCAGCTTCCGCCGCGAAGATGGTTTCGGCGGCCTGCTCGGCGCTGTCGCCCTTGCCTTTCTCGAGGTCGGCCGAGACCGGCAGGCTGGTCGCCGCGGTCACTTCGCGGCAATGGTGGATCATCTGGTCGAAGGTCACCGCGCCGTCCGGCAGGCCGCGCGAAAAGGCAAAGCCGGCGCTGGTCGTCGCCAGCGCCGTGAAGCCGAACGAGCCGAGCAGCTTGGTCGTGCCGATATCCCAGGGATTGGGCACGACGAAGGTCGAGGCATGCAGGTCGCGAAAGATCTTGCCCTTGTCCATGGTAGTTCCCCCATCATATGCGGTGTGGCCGAACGGATTTTATCCTGCTCCATCTGGCCGGGCAAACGAATGCGATTGGTTCAGAAGCGTTTGGCGTTCTCTCCTGCCAATTTGTCCAGCGCGTCGGAATCCTTGGCGTAGTGCGACGTTGTCTTGTCCCAATGATAGGTGACGGAGATGTCGTGAGATTCAGGTTTGGGCGGCTGGTCATCGCAGCTTTCGTCGTTCACGACGGTGGCATCGGTCACCGTTACCTTGATCGCCGCATGGCGTCGGCCCTCTGCGAAGGCTTTAAAGGCAACGTCCTGCGTCCGGCTATAGGCACACACGTGCTCGTCGAACAAATAGATGATGTCGATCAGCTTCAACTTGTCCCTGGCGACCATAATCAGCGGGACGATCATATAGTTCTGGTTTGAATTGGAATGCGAACTCTCGATCATGAGGATATCATCATTGGCGCCGATGCCGAGCTTGCCGGGTTCGCGGAAATAGGTGCTGCGGTCGAGGGCGACATTGGCGGCGTCGAGCAGCCTTGGTTTGCCCGTAATGTCGTAGAGCGCTAGCACCGCATAGCCTTCTGCGCTGTCTGAGGAATCGCCGAGATCGAACAGCATGGTCAGGCGGTCCTTGCCTCCCGCCTTGATGGCAAGCACGGAGGCATTGGAAAAGCCTGAGGTTTCGGGCGGCGAGCCGCCGCTGTCGGGTCCCTCGATATGGCGCATCGCGATCGGCAGCCCGCCCCTGTAAAAGCCATTCTTGTCGGCGGCGAGGTCTGGAATGATCATCCTGGCGAGGTCGAGATAGGTGATGTCTTTTTGGCCGGGCAGTGGGCTGCCGAGCTCCGGAAGGCTGGCGTCTTGCGCGCCGGCTGCGGTCCACAGCAATGGCAGCAGCATCACGGCGAGGATGAAGCGAAGCAGGTTCGTCGGCATGGTCGCCTCAGGCTGTCGGGCGCGCGGAACGTAGCACAGCCTCCCAACCCGTCCAGTCCGTCAGCCAGCTCAGTGGATCGGCACCAGCCCGGCCAGTTCGCGCATGTCGTCGAACAGGATGCCGCCGGCCTGGATAAGGCCGTCGCGGTCGGAATAGGGATCGGCGTGATAGGAAAACACCCGCATGCCGGCCGCGATGCCGGCCTGCGTGCCAGCGACGCTGTCCTCGATGACGATGCAGTCGGCAGGTGCAAAGCCCACGGTTTTCGCAGCATGCAGGAACAGGTCCGGAAACGGCTTGCCGCGCGCGACCATCGTCGAGGAAAACATCGCGTGTTCGAACAGCGGCAACAGCCCGGTCTGGCCAAGTGTGATGTGCATCTTCGACACCCGGGCCGAGGTGGCGACGCAATAGGCGATCCCGGCTGACCGCACGGCCTCGACGAATTCGCGGACATAAGGGATTGCTTCGACGCCGTGGGCGAACAGGTCTGGCAGGCCGGCGTTCCAGCGATCGACAAAATCGGCGCCAAGCCTGACGCTGGTCTTTTCTTCGATCTCTTTCTGCACCGACGCCATGCTGCGGCCGGAGAAATTCTTGCGGCAATATTCGAAGCTTGTCGGATAGCCGGCAGCGGTCAGCCATTCGGCAAGGCGCCGATTGGCCAGGTTCTCCGTGTCGACCAGGATCCCGTCGCAGTCGAAGATGACAAGTTTAGGCAGTTCAGGCATCAGGCGGTGCCGGTCGATCCGAACCCGCCCGCGCCGCGCGCCGTGCCGCCGGCCAGGTTGCGCTCTTCCACGGCGGCTTGCGTCACCGCGGCAAAAACGATCTGGGCGATGCGCATGCCGCGCGTCACGGCAAAGTCCTCGTCGCCGAGATTGATCAGCAGCACCTTGACCTCGCCGCGATAGTCGCTGTCGATGGTGCCGGGCGTGTTGAGGACGGTCAGCCCATGTTTGAAGGCAAGGCCTGAGCGCGGCCGCACCTGGCCTTCCATGCCTTCGGGAATTTCCAGGATCAGCCCGGTCGGCACCAGAGCGCGTTTTCCGGGCAGGATCAGCAGCGGCCGGTCGTCCGGCACCGCGGCGCGCAGATCCATGCCGGCAGCACCGGTGCTTTCATAAGCAGGAAGGGGAAGTCCTTCAGCATGCGGCAACCTGACGAAGCCGACGGTCGGACCGATGACGGAGGGAGTTTGAAGGGCTGCGCGCATAAAATCGATCCTATCGGCGCGATTGCCGATTCGGTCAATTCGCCCGCAAGCCTATCAACGGCTTTCTTTCAGGCATCAGTATGGCCTGACCTGAATCTCAACATACCTTAGCGCACTTCCATCGGAACCACCGTCGTCTCCTTGATCTCCTCCATCACGAAGGAGGCGGAGACGTCGGACAGCGCCACCTTGGCGATCAGCCGCTGGTAGAGCCGGTCATAGGCCTTCACGTCGGCGACGCGGGCGCGCAGAACGTAGTCGAGGTCGCCGGACATGCGGTAGACGCCGATGATCTCGGGAAAGCCGGTCACCGCCGCCCGGAATCTCTGCAGCCACTCCGGATCGTGGTTGGACGTGCGGATCAGGATGAAGACGGAAAGGCCAAGCCCGAGCTTTTCGGCATCGACCAGCGCCACCCTGCCGGTGATGACACCGGCCTCCTCCAGCCGCTTCACCCGGCGCCAGCAGGCATTGCGCGACAGCGCCACCCGTTCCGACAACTGGTCGACCGACAGCGTGCCGTCGCGTTGCAACTCGGCGAGCAATTTCCGGTCGATTTCGTCAATTTCCAGCGCCATGTGGGATATTTGTCCCATGCATCACCGAAATACAAGGACATTTTGAGACCGATGAACCGGCGAAGCATGTCAGGATACTCATATCAGGAACTTCAAGCGCTGAAGGGGAACCAGCATGTCGGTCGCAAGGATTTTCACCTCTCATCCGGCCAAGGTCGGCGAAACCTATTTCAGCCACATGGGCTTTGCCGCCTGGTTTTCGTCGCGCCTGTTGATGGCGGCCGGCGCCGCGCTCGTTCATGCTTTCTTGCCATTTCTGTTTGAAACTACCGCCAGCCGAATCGTTCGCGAGCTTTACGAGCGGACGCACAACAGAGGCACGCACGCGACCAAGGAGCCGGCGGCTCTTCCGGATCGCGCCTAGGCGATCCCGCCATCGAGCTTCGTCACCATGACCAGGGACGGGATCAACATTCGGCCTTTTGCTCCGGCCGTGGCGAAGCTGGCGTTGGCCGGGTAGTTGCAAATTGCGGCAACGCCGCGGGCCAGCGCCCCCCTCTGTCCTGCCGGACATCTCCCCCTCAAGGGGGGAGATTGGATGTCGCGACGGCTTTCGCCAATCGCCGACCTTGCGGGACTGAGCGAGGCGCCGAAACTGCCAATCTCCCCACTCGAGGGGGAGATGTCCGGCAGGACAGAGGGGGGCGCCGTAGGGCGTTAACCTATACAGACATCGGCCGACGCTGCCGTCCGTCCGGGTTATTGAGCAAACCGTCCCAACCCGTAAGGCGCGAGCAGCGGATCGCGCTCGCCATCAAGGATTTCGCGAGCGGCAAACAGGCCGACGGCCGGCGCCAGCGTGATGCCGGAATGCATGACGCTGACATAGACGCCGTCCATGCCCTCGGCGCGGCCGATGATCGGAAAACCGTCGATCGGCGTCGGCCGGTAACCGACCGTGTGGAAATCGAGCGCCAGCCCGTCTCCGCCGCGCAGGCTGGCTTTCAGGACCGCGAACAGTTCGCTGGCGGTGGCTTGCGCATCCATGCCGGGGTCGGCGCCGCCGAAATCGGAACCGGCGATGATACGGCCCTCGGCGGTCTGGCGCATATGCAGCCGCTCGGCCAGCACCAGTCCGTTCAGCAGTTTCTCGTAGGGCCGCGAGTGGACGATCAGGCCAGGTGGCGTCTCGAGCGGCAGATTTATGCCGGCGGTGGCGGCAATGCCCGCCGAGCCGACGCCGGCCGCGATCAACACCTCGTCGGTGGCAAGCAGCCCATGCGATGTGTCGACGCCCGAAATCCTGCCGCCTGTCTGGACAAGCGCCGTCACCGTGCTGGAGATGATCCGCGCGCCGCGTCGTTCGGCATCGGCCAGCAGCGCCTTCGTTGCCGCGACCGGCTCGGCAACGCCCTCTTCGGCGACATGCAAAGCGACGTCCGGGAGTTCGGTGAGATTAGGCTCTATACGGGCCGCGCCGGCGCGGTCGACGCGCTCGATGCCGTAGCCCCAGGCCGAATGCTGCGCGGTATAGGCTTCCATGTCGGCCGCCGATAGATCCCAGCACAGGCCGCCGCACCAGTTGAGCGGCAGGCCGGGCACGTCCCGCGCCAGCCGCGACCATTCGGCCATGGCGCGGGTGCGCAGCCGGAAATAGGGCTCCGGATTGCCCCAGGTGGCATTGATCCAGGCAAAGGAGTTCGGCGTGGCGACCCCACCGGCGGCGCTGTCGGCGGCGATAACCGTCACCTGTGCGCCTGCCCTGGTCAGGTGCCAGGCCATGGAAGCACCGATGATGCCGGCGCCGATGACGATCACTTGTTTCACGGCAGCCATGTTCGCTCCTCAAACTCGCCACCCCCTGAGGGACACTCTTCCAGTGCCACCCCCGCTTGCCAACATCGGCAACGCAAATTATTCGGCTTGACATCAATACGTACGTACGTATTATATCGGTATGGCCAGACAATCACTCCGCGAAAACCTCCTTGACGCCGGGTTCCGGACCATCTGGAATTCCGGCTATACCGCCGCCGGTGTGCGCGACATCGTTGCCGCCGCCGACGCCCGGCCCGGCTCGTTCACCAACCATTTTGCCTCCAAGGAGGAGTTTGCCGGGGAGGTGCTGGACCGCTATTTCGCCTATGTCGGCACGTTGGTCGAGAAAGCCTTGGCGCAGGACGGCACGCCGCCCATCGGCCGGCTGAGGCGCTACGTCGATGTCATCACCTCGAAGCTTGAGGCGCATGATTGGGCACGCGGCTGCATGATAGGCAATCTCAGCCTCGAGACCGCGGTCCACAGCGAGCCGCTGCGCCTGCAACTCGTCGACATCTTCGAACGCTGGCGCCAGCCCTTCGCCGCCTGCATCGCCGAAGGCCAGGCAGCCGGCGACATCTCCAAGACCTTCGAGGCCGAGGACCTTGCCGACTTCCTGCTGTCGTCTTGGCAGGGCGCCATGCTGCGCATGAAGGTTGAACGTAGCCCCGCGCCGCTCGAGCGGTTCAAGAAAATCATCTTCAGCACAGTTTTTGCAAAGGAGCCGACCCCATGAGTTCGAAAGCCAACATTTCTCAAGCTGGCGTCGCTGCACCGAGACGCTCGCAGATCGCCGTGCTCGATTCGACCATGTCCTATGTCGAGACGGGAGCGTCCGGCCCCACCGTTCTGTTCCTGCATGGCAATCCGACCTCATCCCACATCTGGCGCAACATCATCCCGCATGTCGCGCCGCTCGGTCGCTGCATCGCGCCCGACCTGATCGGCTACGGCCAATCCGGCAAGCCCGATATCGATTATCGCTTCTTCGATCACGTCCGCTATCTCGACGCCTTCCTGGACGTGCTCGACATCCAGGAAGTGGTGTTGGTCGCGCAGGACTGGGGCACGGCCCTGGCTTTCCATCTCGCGGCGCGGCGACCGCAACGCGTGCTCGGCCTTGCCTTCATGGAATTCATCCGACCCTTCGAGCGCTGGGAGGATTTTCATCAGCGCCCGCAAGCCCGCGAAATGTTCAAGGCGCTGCGCACGCCGGGTGTCGGCGAGAAGCTGGTCCTGGAAGACAATGTCTTCGTCGAAAAAGTGTTGCCGGCCTCGGTGCTGCGTACACTGAGCGATGAGGAGATGGCCGTCTACCGGGCGCCGTTCCCGACACCGCAATCGCGAAAGCCGGTGTTGCGCCTGCCTCGGGAATTGCCGATCGAGGGCCAGCCCGCCGACGTTGCCGCCATCAGCGAACATGATCATCGCGCACTTCGGCTCTCCACCTATCCGAAACTGCTGTTTGCGGGCGATCCCGGCGCGCTGATTGCGCCGCAGGCCGCACGCGAATTCGCCGCCGGGCTGAAGAACTGCCGGTTCATCAATCTCGGACCCGGTGCGCACTATCTGCAAGAAGACCATGCCGACGCGATAGGCGGCACCATTGCCGGCTGGCTCCCCGAGGTCGTTCAGGCGAGCCGCACGGCCGAATTGGCCTGAAGCAAGCCATGGCTTCCGGCGGCTTCCCTGCCGCCGGACCGGTCGACAGGCCCGGACTGCGCTGCTAGAAGCCCGGCCTGTCACACGGAAATCCCAGAGAATGCCCGAAGCAATAGAAGAAGAAGTGGCGCGCCGCCGCACCTTCGCGATCATCGCGCACCCGGACGCCGGCAAGACCACGCTCACCGAAAAGCTGCTGCTGTTCGGCGGCGCCATCCAGCTTGCCGGCGAGGTCAAGGCCAAGAAGGACAAGATCCAGACGCGGTCGGACTGGATGAAGATCGAGCGTGAGCGCGGCATTTCGGTCGTCACTTCGGTGATGACCTTCGAGTATGAGGACAATGTCTTCAACCTGCTCGACACGCCCGGCCACGAGGATTTCGCAGACGACACCTATCGCACGCTATCGGCGGTCGACTCGGCCGTCATGGTCATCGATGCCGCCAAGGGCATCGAGCCGCGCACGCTGAAGCTTTTCGAAGTCTGCCGGCTACGCGACATCCCGATCATCACCTTCGTCAACAAGATGGATCGCGAAAGCCGCGATCCGTTCGAGATCCTCGATGAGATCGAGCAGAAGCTGGCGCTGGATACGGCGCCGATCACCTGGCCGATCGGCCGGGGCAAGAATTTTTCCGGCACCTACCATCTGGCGCTGAACGCCGTGCGCAGGGGCGACGACGAGAAGGAGCGCACGCCGGTCAACGGTCCCGATTCCAACCGCGTCGCCGGCCTTTTGCCGGAGAACGAGCGCGAGGCCTTCATCGAGGAGCTGGAGCTGGCGCGGGAAGCATGCAGACCCCTTGATATAGAAGCCTTCCGCGAGGGTCACCTGACGCCGGTCTATTTCGGCTCGGCGCTGCGCAATTATGGCGTGCGCGACCTGATCGAGGCGCTCGGCGCTTTTGGACCGCCGCCGCGTGCTCAAGAGGCCGACACCCGCAAGGTCGAGGCGACCGAAGAGAAGATGACGTCCTTCGTCTTCAAGATCCAGGCCAACATGGATCCCAACCACCGCGACCGCATAGCCTTCGTCCGCGTCTGTTCGGGCAAGCTCGAGCGCGGCATGAAGGCCAAGCTGGTACGCACGGGAAAACCGATGTCGCTGTCGGCGCCGCAGTTCTTCTTTGCCCGCACACGCGTCACCGCCGACGAGGCCTTTGCCGGCGACGTCGTCGGCATTCCCAACCACGGCACGCTGCGTATTGGCGATACGCTGACCGAGGGCGAGGAAATCCTGTTCCGCGGCGTTCCGAATTTTGCCCCGGAAATCCTGCGCCGTGTCCGCCTCGGCGACGCGATGAAGGCCAAAAAGCTGAAGGAAGCGCTACACCAGATGGCAGAGGAGGGCGTCGTGCAGCTGTTTTCGCCCGAGGACGGCTCACCGGCCATCGTCGGTGTCGTCGGCGCGCTGCAACTCGACGTCCTGAAGGAACGGCTGAACTTCGAATACACCCTGCCGGTCGAATTCGAGATGTCGCGCTTTTCCGTGTGCCGCTGGATCTCGGCCGACGACAAGGCCGAGGTCCTGCGTTTCATCGAGGCGCATCGCGGCGACATCGCCCGCGACCTCGACAACGACCCGGTGTTCCTCGCCCAGCACGCCTTCTCGCTGAACTACGAAGCGGAGCGCTGGAAGGCGATCGAGTTTGCCACGATCAAGGACTATCAGGTCCGCGACAGAGCGGCGTAAGTCGCGCTTTTTCCTTCTCCCCGTTCACGGGGAGAAGGTGCCCGAAGGGCGGATGAGGGGCGGCGCGACCCTCGACTATCCTCTGGCAGCTTCCTCTATCTTGGCGATGTCGATCTTGCTCATCTGCATCATCGCCGACATTACGCGGCCGGCCTTGGCCCGGTCCGGATCCAGGAGCAGGCGCGGCAGCTGCTCCGGCACAACCTGCCAGGAGACGCCGAATTTATCCTTCAGCCAACTGCATTGCGATGGTTGGCCGCCACCTTCGATGAGCTTGTCCCAGAAGTAATCCACCTCTTCCTGCGTCTTGCAGTCGATCGACTGCGACATCGCTTCGCTGTGCTTGAACTGCGGTCCACCATTGAGCGCCTGGAACTGCACGCCGTCGAGTTCAAACGTGGTCACCAGCACTTTGCCTTCATCGGCGTGGCCTTTGGGCCAGCGCATCACGCTCAGCACCTTCGAATTCTTGAAGATGGAGACGTAGAAATTCATGGCCTCTTCGGCCTGGCCATCGAACCACAGGCAGGTGGTGATCTTTTGCATGTCGTGCTCCTCGTGCTGTTTCGGTCGCTGTTCCTGTGAAACGGCTGACTCCGAACATGGTGCCATCTCCTTGCCGTCTGCCCAAGGACGGACATGCAGCGCGCCATCCGACAGTGCCACGCATTTTTTTGAGAGAATCTGGCGCATTGCAAAATTGTGGCCAGACCATACTTGCGCGTCTATAACGCCTGCGGTCCGAATTCAGCTCCGCCGCGCCAACCCCTGGGCTGCGGCCAGCCACCAAGGAAAAAACATGCCTGCCTATCGTTCCCGCACCACCACCCATGGCCGCAACATGGCCGGCGCTCGCGGCCTCTGGCGCGCCACCGGCATGAAGGACTCGGATTTCGGCAAGCCGATCATTGCGGTGGTCAACTCCTTCACCCAGTTCGTGCCGGGCCATGTTCATCTGAAGGATCTCGGCCAATTGGTCGCGCGCGAGATCGAAAAGGCCGGCGGCGTTGCCAAGGAATTCAACACCATCGCCGTCGATGACGGCATCGCCATGGGCCATGACGGCATGCTCTATTCGCTCCCGTCGCGCGAGCTGATCGCCGATTCCGTCGAATACATGGTCAACGCGCATTGCGCCGACGCCATGGTCTGCATCTCCAATTGCGACAAGATCACGCCCGGCATGCTGATGGCCTCGTTGCGCCTCAACATCCCGACCGTCTTCGTCTCCGGCGGTCCGATGGAAGCCGGCAAGGTGGTGCTCGCCGGCAAGACGCAGGCGCTCGACCTGGTCGATGCCATGGTCGCGGCCGCCGACGACAAGATCTCCGATGAGGACGTCAAGGTCATCGAGCGCTCGGCCTGCCCGACCTGCGGCTCCTGCTCGGGCATGTTCACCGCCAATTCGATGAATTGTTTGACCGAGGCGCTTGGCCTGTCGCTGCCCGGCAACGGCTCGACATTGGCGACGCATGCCGACCGCAAGCGTCTGTTCGTCGAGGCCGGCCACCTGATCGTCGATCTCGCCCAGCGCTATTACGAGCAGGACGACGAAACCGCACTGCCGCGCAACATCGCCTCGAAGGGCGCTTTCGAGAACGCCATGACGCTCGACATCGCCATGGGCGGTTCGACCAACACCGTGTTGCATATCCTGGCTGCGGCGCATGAGGGCGAGATCGATTTCGATCAGGACGACATCGACGCGCTGTCGCGCAAGGTGCCGGTGCTGTGCAAGGTGGCGCCCGCCAAGTCCGACGTCCACATGGAAGACGTCCACCGCGCCGGCGGCATCATGGCCATCCTCGGCCAGCTCGACAATGCCGGCCTGCTCAACCGCGACCTGCCGACGGTGCATACGTCAACCCTGGGCGAAGCGCTCGACCATTGGGATATTTCCCGCACGACCAGCCAGAGCGTGCGCGATTTCTTCCTCGCCGCCCCTGGCGGCGTGCCGACACAGGTCGCCTTCAGCCAGGAGCGCCGCTGGGACGAGCTCGATCTCGACCGCGAGAAAGGCGTTATCCGCTCGACCGAACATCCCTTTTCCAAGGATGGCGGCCTTGCCGTGCTGAAGGGCAATCTGGCGCTCGACGGCTGCATCGTGAAGACGGCGGGCGTCGATGAATCGATCCTGAAATTCACCGGCCCGGCCCGCGTGTTCGAAAGCCAGGATTCCAGCGTCAAGGCGATCCTGTCCAATGAGATCAAGGCCGGCGATGTCGTCGTCATCCGCTATGAAGGACCGCGCGGCGGCCCCGGCATGCAGGAAATGCTCTACCCGACAAGCTATCTGAAGTCGAAGGGCCTCGGCAAGGCCTGCGCTCTGGTCACTGACGGCCGCTTCTCCGGCGGCACCTCGGGCCTGTCGATCGGCCATGCGTCGCCGGAAGCTGCCGAAGGCGGTTTGATCGGACTGGTGCAGGAGGGCGATACGATCGAGATCGACATCCCGAACCGCAGCATCCGCCTGGCTGTCGATGAGGCGGAACTCGTTGCGCGACGGGCGGCGATGGAAGCCAAGGGCGCCATGGCCTGGAAGCCGGAGGAAAAGCGCAAGCGCAAGGTGACGACCGCCTTGCGCGCCTATGCCGCCATGGCCACCAGCGCGGCCAAGGGCGCGGTGAGGTTTGTGCCGGAATAAGGTTCGCGCCCAGGCCCCCTCATCCGGCCGCTACGCGGCCACCTTCTCCCCGCTGGGGAGAAGAGGCTGGCGCCGGCCCTGACGATCTCTTCTCCCCTCGGGGAGAAGGTGGCCCGAAGGGCCGGATGAGGGGGCTGGCTCCAATATCCGGAACACCATCACGGCATCAACTGATACTCATAGAGCTTCTGGTAAAGCCCGCCCTGCTTGAGCAAGGTCTTGTGCGGGCCGCTTTCCACCACCTTGCCGGCTTCGAGCACCACGATTGTGTCGGCCTGGTGCACGGTCGACAGACGGTGCGCGATGACGATCGTCGTGCGGCCTTCCGTCAATTGCTGCAGCGCGTCGCGGAACAGCGCTTCCGATTCGGCGTCGAGCGCACTGGTCGCTTCGTCCAGCAGCAGGATCTCCGCATTGCGCAGCATGGCGCGTGCGATCGAGATCCGTTGGCGCTGGCCGCCCGACAGTAGGCCGCCATTCTCGCCGACATCCGTCTCGTAGCCTTTCGCCTGCGCGCTGATGAAGTCATGCGCGTTGGCCGCCTTGGCGGCGGCGATCACCTCATCGTCGGTCGCACCCTCGCGCCCAAGCCGGATGTTGTGCATGATGGTGCCGGCAAACAGGAACGTATCCTGGCTGACATAGGCGATCTTTTCCCGCAGCGATGCGAGCGTCGCATGGGAAATATCCTGACCGTCGAACAGCACCCTGCCGCTCTGCGGATCATACATGCGCATGATCAGGTTTAGAATCGTCGACTTGCCGCCGCCGGAAGGCCCGACCAGCGCCGTCATCTTGCCGGGCGCAAGCGTCAGATCGAACCTGTCCAGCACCGGCGGCCCTTTCTGATAAGCGAAGTCGACGGCGTCGAACCGGATCTCGCCCGGTCCGGCCAGAAGCGGCTTCGCGTCCGGCTTCTCGACCAGAGTGAGCGGCTGGTCGGCGAGCTCGAACATCATACGCACGCCGACAATGCCGCTTTCCAGCGATATACGCACGCGTGCAAGGCGCTTTGCCGGCTCATAGGCAAACAGGAGTGCCCCGATGAAGGCCATGATGTTTCCCGGCATCTGGCCGCCCTGCAAGACCAGGAAGCCGCTGACGAAGATGGCCCCGGCAATTGCCAGCCCGGCCAGCGTCTCCATCACCGGGCTTGTCGCAGCCTCCAGCGTCGCGATGTTATTGGCCCGGTTCTCGACGTCCGACACGGCCTTGTACATGCGGTTGCGCATCGCGCCTTCGAGGTTGAAGGATTTGACGACGCGCACGCCGATTGCCGTTTCCTGCATCACCTGCACGATCTGGCCGACCGAGCGAAACTCCATCGCGGCGAACTTGCGAACACGTTTCAGGATGCGGTTGACCCCGTAGATAGCCAAGGGGCCGACGACGAAGCAGATTATAGACAAGGCTGGCTGCTGCCAGACCATGACTCCTACCAGGACGACCAGCGACAACAGATCGCGCACATAGGACGTGACAACGAGGTCGAGCACGTTGCGTGCCGCCTGCGCATTGTTGGTCATGCGTGTGATCAGGTCGGACGACGAGGTCGAATGGTAGAATTCGATGCCTTGCGCCAGGATGCGGTCGTAGATCTTGCGCTGGCGGTCGGCGATGATGGCGTTGCCGACACGGCTCATGAAATAGGCCTGAATGAAGTTGGCGAGGCCCTTGAGGATGAAGATCGTGGCGACCCCGCCCGCAATCAGGTTGACCCGGTCAATCCGCTTGAAGACTACGAATTCGTCGGTGATCTCTTTGAGAATCCAGGCGCTGGCGCCGGTCGTGGCGGCCACCACAAGCATCGACAAGATCGCGGCGCCGTAGCCAAACCTGTGCTGATAAAAGGATTCCCGGATCAACCTCGCGACGAGGCGCTGGTTTTCCGTCGAGCGGAAGAAACGAAACAAACGGCGGATCCTTGAAACCGGGACAACGAAGGCGGCTTATAGAGGGAGTTGCGGCCGGATGAAACCATCCGCGGCCGCCGCGGACAAATCGCTGTTGCAAGCGGCATCGACGGGATGCGATTTTCAGCCTCGGCTATATCAGATGATTCTTTTGACGGGATGACGACGGATGGATTTCGACCTTATCGTTCGCGGCGGCACACTGCCTGATGGCAGGGTTGCCGACATCGGCATCAACGGTGAGACGATCGCGGCGATCGAGCCCGTTCTCCAGGGTTCCGCGCGGACGAAGGTCGACGCCCATGGCAATCTGGTCTCGCCGCCCTTCGTCGATCCGCATTTCCACATGGACGCGACGCTCTCCTACGGCATTCCGCGCATCAACGCGTCGGGTACGCTGCTCGAAGGCATTTCGCTGTGGGGCGAGTTGAAGCCGCTTTTGACGCATGAGGCGGTGCGTGATCGCGCGCTGGCCTATTGCGACTGGGCGGTGTCGATGGGCCTGCTCGCCATCCGCACCCATGTCGATGTCTGCGATGACCGCCTGCTGGCGGTCGAGGCGCTGCTCGAGGTCAAGAAGACGGTCGCTCCCTACATCGATCTGCAATTGGTCGCCTTCCCGCAGGACGGGTTTTATCGCTCTCCATCGGCGCGTGAAAACACCATCCGCGCGCTCGACATGGGCGTCGACATCGTCGGCGGCATCCCGCATTTCGAGCGCACCATGGCCGACGGCACGCGCTCGGTAACGGAGCTGTGCGAGATCGCGGCCAGCCGCGGCCTGATGGTCGACCTGCATTGCGACGAGACCGATGATCCGCTGTCGCGCCATATCGAGCAGTTGGCCTATGAAACGCAGCGTCTTGGTCTGCAGGGCAAGGTCGCCGGTTCGCACCTCACCTCGATGCATTCGATGGACAATTACTACGTCTCGAAGCTGCTGCCGCTGATCGCCGAGGCCGGCGTCTCGGTCATTCCCAATCCGCTGATCAACATCATGCTGCAGGGCCGCCACGACACCTTCCCGAAGCGCCGCGGCCTTACCCGGGTCAAGGAGATGCTGGCGCTCGGCATTCGCGTCGGTTGGGGCCAGGATTGCGTGCTCGATCCCTGGTATTCGCTGGGCACCGCCGACATGCTCGATGTCGCCTTCATGGGTCTGCACGTCGCTCAGATGTCGAGCCCGGCAGAGATGGCGCGCTGCTTCGACATGGTCACCAACGTCAATGCCGCGATCATGGGCCTCGATCATCTCGGCCTGGCGGTCGGCAAGCGCGCCAGCCTGGTCGTCCTCGATGCCGGCAATCCGGTCGAAGCCCTGCGGCTGCGCGCCGAGCGCCTGTGCGTCATCGCCAGGGGCAAGGTGGTGGCGGAGCGGACGAAGCAGGAAACCAGGCTGTCCATCGGCGGAAGGCCGGGAATGGTGAACCGGCGGCACATATCCAGCTAGATACAGCCGATTCCCGGCGCTGGTCTTACCCATTGCCCGAATTCTCCTCGTCAAGGCAGCCACTTCCGTCTACGACGCGGCTACCAGGGAGGAATCGGGATCGGCATGACGCAGCCCGTGGCGCAGAATTCGACGATCAGGAATGTGCTTTTGGCCGGCATTCTGCTGATGCTGGCCGGCGATTTCCTGTTTGCGCTGAACGACGCCATGGGCAAATGGCTGGTCGCCAGCTTCTCCGTCGGCCAGGTGGTGCTGATCCGCTCCATCGGCGCCTTCTTCGTGCTCGGCCCGATGATCGCCAACCAGGGCCCGGCCAAGCTGTTTCGCATGGAACGCCTGGAGCTGCAGCTGCTGCGGGTGGTGATGACCACGCTCGACACCGCGCTCTTCTATGCCGCCGTGGTCTATCTGCCGCTGGCCGATGTGATGAGTTTCTACATGGCGGGGCCGATCTACGTCGCGGCACTCTCGCACCTCTTGCTTGGCGAAAAGGTCGGCTGGCGCCGCTGGATGGCGATCCTGCTCGGCTTCTGCGGTGTGCTGATCATGCTGAAACCGTCCTCGGCGGCGTTCTCGCTGTCATCAGGCTTTGCGCTGGTGGGCAGTATCTCCTTCGCCTTCGCCATCATCCTCAACCGCCGCCTGCGTGGCACCAGCGACACCAATCTGGTGACATGGCAGACCATCGGCACACTGCTGGTCGGCGGCGTGCTGAGCATCGGCGCCTGGCAGACGCCGTCGGCGCTCGATCTCGGCGCCATGCTGCTGCTCGGCATCGTCTCCTGCGGCGCCCATCTGATGATCACCAGGGCGCTCAAGCTGGCGCCGGCCTCAACGCTGGCGCCGCTGCATTACACGCTGCTGCTGTGGGCGGTGGTGTTCGGACTGGTGTTCTTCGGCGACGTTCCCGGTCCGCGCATCCTGATCGGCTCGGGCATTGTCGTTCTCGCCGGCCTGTTCATCTTCCACCGCCAGAAAGTGGTCGAGACCACGGTGCCGCCCGAAAACGTGCCGAAGGGCGTGAATTAGTCCAGGCTCACCCCCGGCGGATCGCCGCCAGATGCCGTGAAAACTCGGACGTCTCCATCAGCGCCTTGCAGCGCGCGAACCGCCCGTCGGCATAGGCGCGAAAATCATCGACCGGGTTGTTGTTGGCGAGCTGGATCAGCCCCCACAGCGTCCACAACAGGTCGCACATCGCCTTGTAGATGACGATGCGGCCGCGCTCCGCCGGCCTCGCCTCGCCGCCGAAATAGGCGCGCATCATCTCTTCGTCTTGCGCCAGATCGAATTTACCTTCCACGGAGAGGTCGCCAAGGTCCCAGAGCGGGTCGTTCATGCCCGAATATTCCCAGTCGACGATCCACATCCGCTCGCCGGTGTCGAGGAAGTTTTCGCACAGCGGATCGCAATGACAGGCGACGAGAGGCAGCGGATGGGCGGCCAGCGCCGACCGCACGCTCTCGGCGTCGCGCACCACGTCATGATAGCCGGCGGGCAAGGCGATCTCCTTGGTGGACAGCACCTTGAGATAGTCGTCGATCATCGCAAACAGCTCGAAGCGGAAGGGAAACACCGCGCCTGAATTGTGCAGCTTGCGAAAGGCCTCGCCGGCGCGGGCTGGACTGCCCGGCCGAACCTTGAATTTCTCCTCCGACATGGTTTCGGCGCCGGCGATGTAGCGTGTCACCATCAACCCGGTGCCGGCATCGACATGCAGCACCTCGGGACTGACCCCTGCTTTTGCCGCTTCGCGTGCGGCCACCGCTTCGTTGGCCCGGTTGATGTATTCCTCGGTGCCCTTGCCAGGAATGCGCAGGCAGAAGTCGCCGGCCTTGAAGACGAGATTGGTGAGGCCGCCCAGCCGTTCCAGCGGCCCGCTGTAGCCGGCCAGCATGGGAATGGCGTCCAGTGCCGCACGCGCCTCGTCTGTAATCATGCCTGCGCCCCCACACACTGTTATTTGTCGCGGCAACGGTTCCACAATTTTCGCGCTTTGGCTATCATCACTGCGAGATCAAAAATTGGCGGACTGGATCAAAGTGGCGGACAGCAAACATCAGGGCGCGCTTGGCGCGGCCTACGCGGCAAAGCGGCCCGAAGAGGTCGCCGCACTTTATGATCGTTGGTCGCAGACCTACGACGCCGACATGTCGGCCGCCGGCTATCGCCATCCGACGATCTGCCTTGCGCTGCTGACCCGCCATCTGCCGCGCGGTTCAGCACCGCTGCTCGATGCCGGGGCCGGCACCGGTCTCATCGGCGAATGGCTTGATATTGCCGGTTACCCGCAAGTCGAGGCACTCGATATTTCACAAGGCATGCTGGATCAGGCGGCCCGCAAGGGTGTCTATTCCGCGCTCCATTGCCTGGCGCTGGGCGGTCATCTGCCCTTTGCCGATGATGCCTATGCCGGAGTGATCTCGGCCGGCGTCTTCACATCAGGTCATGTCGGCGTCGAGGGGCTGGACGAACTGATCCGCATATGCCGGCCGGGCGGCATCATCGTGCTGACGGTCAAGAACTCGCTGTGGGATCAGGGCTTCGCCACGCGCGTCGCTGAGCTCGAGGCGCAGGGCCTCGTCACCCGCGTCGAGGAAACGCGCCCTTATGTCTCGATGCCCGGCGAAGCCGACACCGTGCCCAGCCGCGGCCTCGCACTGCGCGTGACCTGACCTACGCTTTGACCCTCGCGCCTGCCGGGTCGTACATCGGCTCGAGGTGGATCTTGGCCGGCGTCCTCTCCATCGCAACCACCAGTTCGTAGTCGCCCGAGGCGAGAAAATCGTCGCTGACCCCGTCGGCGTTGCGCACGTAGCCGTAGCCGATGGTCTTGCCCAGCGTATAGCCATAACCGCCGCTGGTGAGATAACCGACAGGCTCGCCATTGCGCAGGATGGTTTCGCGGCCGAGCAGCACGATCTCGGGGTCGTCGACCGTGAAGCCGGCAAAGCGTTTCTTCATTGCCGTGCCGCTGGTCTTCTCCAGCGCGCGCCGTCCGATGAAATCCGTGTTCTTGCGCAGCTTGACCGCCCAGCCGAGTCCGGCTTCCTGCGGCGTGTCGTTGGGCGTGATGTCGGAGCCCCAGGCACGATAGCCCTTTTCCAGCCGCAGCGATTCCAGTGCCCGATAGCCGATCGGGCGGATGTCGTGCTTTTTGCCTGCCGCCATCAGCGCGTCGAAGACTTCGCCGGTGGCCGCGATCGGCACGTGCAGTTCCCAGCCCAGCTCGCCGACATAGGTGACGCGCAGCGCCCGAATTGTGTGGCCGGCGATGGCAATCTCACGCACATGGCCGAATGGGAAGCTCACGTTTGAGACGTCGGCTTCGGTCACGGCCGAAAGCACGTCGCGCGCCCGAGGACCCATCAGCGACAGCGTGCCGAAATCCTCGGTGACATCGACAAGCCTGGCATCGAGCCCTTCGCCGATATGATCGCCGATCCACGAGGAATCATGCGTGCGGAAGCCTGTGCCGGTGACGATGTAGAACTTCTCTTCGGCCAGCCGCGCCACCGTCAGATCGGCCTCGATGCCACCGCGTGTGTTGAGAAGCTGCGTGTAGGTCAGCCGGCCGACCGGCTTGCTGACGTCGTTGGCGCAGACCCAGTCCAGCGCCTTCAGCGCATCGGGCCCGCTCAGCTCGTATTTGGCGAAGGAGGATTGATCGAAGATGCCGACTTTTTCGCGCACATGCCGGTGTTCGTCGCCGACCGCCACAAACCAGTTCTGCCGGCCCATCGAATAGATGTCCTGCGGCTCGACGCCTTCGGGCGCGAACCAGTTAGGCCGTTCCCAGCCGAGCTTCGAGCCGAACACGGCATTTTGCTGTTTCAGCCTGTCGTAGAGCGGCGAGACGATGCGCGGCCTCCCGCTGGCATACTCCTCATGCGGAAAGCCGATCGTATAGTGTTTGCCATAGGCCTCCAGCGTGCGGTCGCAGACCCACTGACGGTCACGGTGCAAATTAGCAAAGCGCCTGATGTCGACCACCCACAGGTCGAGCGGTGCTTCGCCATCGACCACCCACTGCGCCAGCACCCAGCCGGCGCCGCCGCCCGAGGCGATGCCGAAGGCGTTGAAGCCGGCGCCGACAAACATGTTGGCGCATTCGGGCGCTGTGCCGAGAATGAAATTGCCGTCCGGCGTAAAACTCTCCGGCCCGTTGATCATCTGCTTGACGCCGACGGTTTCCAGTGCCGGCACGCGCGCGATCGCTTGGCTCATGTGCTGCTCGAAATGGTCGTAATCATCGTCGAACAGCCTGAATTCCCAATCATTGGGGACGTCGCCGCCGGGGAGACCAGTAGCCCAGGCCTGCGGGTTCGGCTCATAGCCGCCCATCACCAGCCCGCCGACCTCTTCCTTGAAATAGGTGCGCCGGTCCGGGTCGCGGATGGTCGGCGCGTCGGTCGCCAGTCCGTCGATCTTCTCGGTGATGATGTACTGGTGCTTCACCGGCTGCAGCGGCACGTTGATGCCGGCCATGGCGCCGACCTGCCGCGCCCACTGGCCGGCGCAGTTGACCACCTTGTCACAAGCAATGTCGCCCTTGTTGGTCTTCACCGCCGTGATGCGGCCGTCCTTCATTTCGAAGCCGATGACGCGGACATCCTCGAACAGTTTGGCGCCATGCATGCGCGCGCCCTTGGCCAGCGACTGCGTGATGTCGGAGGGGCTCGCCTGGCCATCGGTCGGCAGCCAGGAGGCGCCGACAAGATCGCCGGTTTCCATGAGCGGCCACATTGCCTTGACTTCCGCCGGCGACAGCAATTGCATGTCCATGCCGAAGCTTTTCGCCGTCGTCGCCAGCCTTTTGTACTCGGTCCAGCGGTCGGCATTGGTGGCGAGCCTGAGGCAGCCGGTCATCTTCCAGCCGGTGGCAAGGCCGGTCTCGGCCTCGAGGCCCTTGTAGAGGTCGACGGAGTATTTCAGCACGCGGGTGATCGAAGCCGACGAGCGCAACTGGCCGACAAGGCCGGCGGCATGCCAGGTCGAGCCCGAGGTCAGCTTGCCTTGTTCGAGCAGAACGACATCGGCTTTGTGGTCGCGCGCCAGATGATAAGCCGTCGAACAGCCGATGATGCCACCGCCGATGACGACGATGGCGGCCTGGGTCGGCAATGTCATGATTTCTGCATCCCGTACTTCGTTCTGTAGTTTTCCAGCGCCGTGTCGAGCCGGGCGAGGTTTTCCTCGGTGTAGGCGACGTAGTCGATACCGGGCGCGTCGAGATAGAGCTCGGACACCATGCTCCACATCGCCTCGCGCAGCAGCGAGGCGCATTGCATGGCCGCGTGCGAACGGCGGATCGCTTCGTCCGGTTCTTTCATGAAATAGGCGGTCAGAAAGGCGAAGGATTCCTCGTCGCTCATGCCGGCGTTGGAGGCGGCGCCTGCGAGGTCGAACATCGCCGTGTTGAAGCCGGCATATTCGAAGTCGATCAGCCACAGCCTGTTGCCGTCGTCGAGAATGTTGGCCGGCAACAGATCATTGTGGCCAAAGACGATCGGCAGCAGTTTCTGCG
>NZ_RZQA01000149.1:0-9552 GCF_004022915.1 Mesorhizobium sp. M7A.F.Ca.US.006.04.2.1 | reverse complement strand
CTATTGGGGCGAACCTGGCACCAACGGGCAGCACTCTTTCTACCAACTCATTCATCAAGGCACCAAGCTCGTTCCGTGCGACTTCATCGGGTTTTGCCAGGCATTGAATCCGCTGGGACGCCACCACGATCTCCTGATGGCAAATCTCTTCGCACAGACCGAGGCGCTGGCTTTCGGCATAACGGAAGGGGAAGTCCGAGCGGAAGGGACGCCGGATTGGCTGGTTCCGCACCGCACCTTCGAAGGCAACCGCCCTACCAATACGTTGCTTGCCGAGCGCCTGACGCCAAAGATACTAGGCAGCCTGGTGGCGCTCTACGAGCACAGCGTCTTCACGCAAGGCGTCATCTGGAGCATCGACTCGTTTGACCAATGGGGCGTTGAGCTGGGCAAGGCGCTGGCCGAGAAAACAATCCCTGAACTGGAAGTTTCCGCGACCCCAAATCTTCAACATGACAGCTCGACCAATGCTTTGATCGAGCGCTATCGCCGGATCAAGAAGCACTGAATCGACAGCCGGACCGCAAGACTCCGATCGGAAAAAATATGGTACAGGCGCAACTCGACCAGCTTTGCATCAACACGCTGCGGATGCTTTCCATCGACGCGGTCCAGAAGGCAAATTCCGGCCATCCCGGAACGCCGCTGGATGCCGCGCCAGTCGCCTACTGCCTGTGGCAACACTTCCTGCGCTATGATGCAGCCGATCCCGACTGGCCGAACCGCGACCGTTTCGTGCTGTCGGCCGGTCACGCCTGCGCTCTGCTCTACAGCCTGCTTCATGTGTGCGGCGTCAAGGCAAAAGGGCCGGCCTATCCATCGAGCGACCGGCTGGCCGTGACGTTGGACGATCTCAAGTCGTTCCGCCAGGCAGGCAGCCATTGCACTGGACATCCCGAATTTGCCTGGACCTCGGGCGTGGAAACGACCACGGGGCCACTCGGACAAGGTGCCGCCACAAGCGTCGGCATGGCAATTGCTGAACGGTGGCTGGCGGCCACCTACAATCGACCCGATTATGATCTGTTCTCGCACACTGTCTATGCGCTGTGCAGCGACGGCGACATGATGGAGGGGCTCAGCAACGAGGCGGCATCGCTGGCTGGACACCTCAAATTGTCGAACCTCTGCTGGATTTATGACGACAATCACATCACCATCGAGGGGCCGACTGGCCTTACCTTCACCGAAGACGTGGCAACCCGCTTCCTTGCGTACGGATGGCATGTCGAGCGGGTAAGCGATGCAAACGATCTGGTGTTGCTGGGCAAGGCGTATCAGATGTTCATCGATACGCATGACCGCCCCACGCTGATCATCGTTCAAAGTCATATCGGTTATGGCGCGCCGCACAAGCATGACACCAGCAAAGCGCATGGCGAGCCCCTGGGCGCCGAAGAAGTTCGGCTGACGAAGGAATTCTACGGCTGGGATCCGGACGCCGATTTCAAAGTTCCGGACGGGGTCGTGGCGCATTTCCGCTCACATATGGGCAAGCGTGGGGACGCCGCTCATGCCGCCTGGCGAAAATTGTTTGCTGCCTATCGCAAACAATATCCTGACTTGGCCGAACAGATCGATCAGATGCAGCGACGTGAAGTTGCTCCCGGGTGGGACGCCACGTTGCCCGCCTTCTCAGCCGACGCGAAAGGCCTCGCGACACGTGAATCGTCCGGCCAGGTGTTGAACGCTATTGCGGAACATTTGCCATGGCTGCTGGGTGGCGCGGCAGACCTGTCGCCGTCAACCAAGACGAACCTCGAATTCGATTTCGCCGGCAACTTTCAGGCGCCCGAGGGTGACCAGGCCGTCAGCTACCGCGGGCGGAATTTCCACTTTGGCCTGCGCGAACATGCCATGTGCGCCATCGGCAACGGCATGAGCCTGTCGAAGCTGCGGCCGTTCGTCTCCAGCTTCCTGATCTTCACCGACTATTGCCGCGCGGCGCTGCGGCTGAGCTCGATGATGGAACTCCCGCTCATCTCCATCTGGACCCACGATTCCATCAGTCTCGGCGAGGACGGGCCAACCCACCAGCCCATCGAGCAGCTTGCCTCGTTCCGCGCCATGCCCGGCATGATCGTGCTGCGCCCGGCGGATGCGAATGAGGTCATGGAGGCATGGAAGGTCATCATTCATCTCAAGGACAGGCCCGTCTGCCTCGTACTGACGCGACAGCCGGTGCCGACGCTCGATCGCTCGACCTACGCAAACGCAGGCGGCGTGGCACGGGGCGCTTATGTACTGGCCGATGCTCCCGACGCCCGACCCGACGTCCTGCTGCTGGCGACCGGCAGCGAAGTCGCGCTGTGCGTGACGGGCTATGAACAGCTGAAGGCCGAGGGCATCAAGGCACGCGTCGTCAGCATGCCGTCATGGGAATTGTTTGAAAGCCAACCAAAGGAGTATCGCGACACCGTCCTGCCGCCAACGATAACCGCCCGCGTGGCAGTGGAGGAAGCATCCGGTTTCGGATGGGAACGGTATACCGGCTTCGACGGCGCCATCCTGGCTCTGCATAGCTTCGGCCTGTCCGCTCCATCAAAGGTCGTCGCAAAACACTTCGGATTCGAGCCCGCACACGTCGTTGCGGCTGCCAAGGCGCAAATTGCGGGCATTCAAGCTCCAGGCAGTGCGGCTTTCACCAAATGAGGCAATCAGCACGATCATGAACATCAGTCCATTGGCCGGAAAGCCGCCCCCGCCCGACCTGCTGGTCAATGTCCCCAGGCTTGTCACGGCCTACTATAGCCAAGCGCCGGACCTTGCCGACCCGTTGCAGCGCGTGGCATTCGGGACGTCCGGGCACCGCGGGTCTGCAGTCGAAAGAACGTTCAACGAAGCACATGTTCTGGCAATCAGCCAGGCCATCTGTCTGTACCGCAAGCTACGGGGCATCGACGGCCCGATCTTCATCGGCATCGATACACATGCGCTGTCGGAACCGGCGTTTGCGAGCGCACTGGAAGTGCTGGCCGCGAACGGGGCGGAGGTGATGATGGCGGCCGGTGGCGAGTATACGCCCACCCCTGCCGTCTCTCACGCAATCCTCATCTACAACAAAGGCCGCAAGACCGGGCTTGCCGATGGCATCGTCATCACGCCGTCGCACAACCCACCCGGCGACGGAGGTTTCAAGTACAACCCGCCCAATGGCGGGCCGGCGGATACCGATGTCACCGGCTGGATCGAACAACAGGCCAATGAGCTGCTTGGCAACGGCCTGAAAGGCGTGCGGCGGATGCCGTTCGAGAAGGCCCTCCATGCGCCTACAGTCCATGCCCACGATTTCCTGAACGCTTACGTGAACGATCTCGGCAATGTCATCGACATGGACGCCATTCGGGGAGCGCATGTTCGCATGGGCGTCGACCCGCTCGGCGGCGCGGGAGTCCACTACTGGCCCGCCATAGCCGACCGCTATAAACTCGACCTGACCATCGTCAATCCCCACGTCGATCCCACTTTTCGTTTCATGACGGTTGATTGGGATGGCCAGATCCGCATGGACCCGTCTTCAGCTTATGCCATGCAAGGCCTTATCAGCCTGAAGGATCAATTCGACATCGCTTTCGCATGCGACACCGATCACGACCGGCACGGCATCGTCACGCGCAGTGCCGGGCTGCTGCCGGCCAATCATTACTTGTCGGTGGCGATTGATTACCTGTTCCAGCATCGCCCTGAATGGCGCAAGGACACCGCTGTGGGAAAAACGGTGGTGAGCAGCCAGATGATTGATCGCGTCAGCGCCAGGCTGAAGCGCAGACTGTATGAAGTGCCGGTCGGGTTCAAATGGTTCGCCGAGGGCCTTCAGGACGGCTCGATGGGCTTTTGCGGCGAGGAAAGCGCTGGTGCGACGTTCATGCGCCGCAACGGCGCCGTCTGGACGACCGACAAGGATGGCATCGTGCCGGCGTTGCTGTCGGCCGAGATCATGGCAAGGATGGGTCGCGATCCCGGCGAGGTCTATCGCGACCTGACGAAGGCATTGGGCGAACCGGTCGCCGACCGGCTCCAGGCAACGGCAACCCCAGCACAAAAAGAGAAACTGTCGAAGCTCTCGCCGCATGAGATCACGTCGAAGATCTTGGCTGGCGAACCGATCCGGTCGGTGCTCAGCCGGGCACCGGGCAACAATGCCGAAATCGGCGGCGTCAAGGTGGCCACGGAAAACGGCTGGTTCGCCGCGCGCCCGTCAGGTACCGAGGATATCTACAAGATCTACGCTGAGAGTTTTCGCGGACAGGACCACCTGCGCGCCATCCTGGCCGAGGCGCAGACGACCGTCGACCATGCGCTCGGGGCAACCAAAGGAAGCTGAACCGGCTGCACGGCTTGTGATGACCCATGCTTACGTCCCGAGGAGATGCTCCCCGGGGTAAACGATCGTTCCATCATGGCGCACGACAGCGCCTGGGGTCAGGCTGGCCTCCTCGACATGACCGGCCCCTAGGATATGCATGACCCGTTCGCCTTCTCCGAGCAGGTAGTCGGAAATGATGCGGCGGTGGCAGCGCCACCAGACGGCTTCCGCGCACATGATTGCGCAGCGATGCCGGCTGCCGAGCTCTCGCAGTTGCGCCAAGCCTTTGGCGAACGGCTCGGTCAGCGCATAGTCTGCGTAGTTGCGAAAACCACGTACGCGCCAATAGCTATTGGGGGAAGGTTCCGCCCCCCGCGCCTTGCCCCGCAAGCCGCCAAGCGCAGCGACATGCTTATAGCCGATCTGCCACGGCGCCAACGCTCCCGGAAGGCTGTCTTCGTTAAACTGCGGATTGGTGCGCGAGCGCGGCATCGACCTCACATCGACAACGAAATCGACACGAGACTCCCTAAGCAGTTCGGCGAACTCGACGATCGTACGCGTGGAATGGCCTATGGTGAAGAAGCTGTTCGTTTCGATTCCAATCTGACGGCGCACGGCGACCTTGGCCACCTCGACGCGGATTGTAGCCTGTTTATCGCGCAGATCAAAAAAGACCCCTGCATCGGGAAGCGATCGCTGGAACCGAATTCGCGTGCAAAGGTTGAGTGGTGGATCATCGCCATTCGATTGCGCCATCCAGGTGCAGAATGGCGTCTCGCGCGAGAATCCCTGTCACCCTTGGTCGAGCCACATGGCTCGAGTCAGCGTTACGTGAGCTGGAATTCGGAAGCCAGGGGGGGGGCAGCGGCACGATCGTTCGTGTGCACAGACTGACGCCGATGACCGGCGTGCCGAACGCAACCACGGATGAGCGCTATAGACGGCGTCGGAGATTAGGAGATAGAGCGCCCCTTGCCACCATGCTCGCCCCAAGGGCGGCACAAGGCGAAGAAGCCCATCACCACGCCCACAGTACCGCAGCATGGATCCAGGGTTTGGTTGCAGCGGCTAGGCATCAGCCGCGATCATCTTGTCCGGCACCGAGATGGTCTACATGATGCGCTCGCCGATGTAGTTTCCCTTCTCCGACGTGGTCCGCTCCGACTTCGGCGGGGGCGAAGTGAAGTCTGCGGCATTCCTTGCGTGCCTTGTCCGCTGGCCGACGAACGGGCGGGCGAGCGTCGGCACGTATCCTGACGAGACCCCCTTCGGCCACGGGACGGCTACGAGGATGTCCGCCATGTCGCCGTCCGCCGTAGCGTAGTGCACAGGTTGCCGGAGACGGAGGACTGCCGCCGCTGGCAGCAGGGACTCGTCATTTCGTCCGTGCGGCATCGCGATTCCGCCGCCGATGTATGTCGGCCCGCGGCGCTCCCGCCGCAGCAGGGCAGCCAACACGGCTTCCCGGCTTGCCCGCCCCTTTCGGCGAGCAGACCCGAGAGGCCAGAGCGCCTCGCGCTTCGTAGCGGGATGGACAGAGGATGATGTCCGGGCGACCTCCCCAAGCGCCCACGTTCCCCGCTCCGCCGAAGTGGCGGCGTTTCGGGCGGGATCGATCAGGGTCGGCGGGACCGGCATCGCATTGGCCGGTCTCACTGCAGCACCTGGGCCCGGCTTGCTCGTCCGCCGGGCCTCGTCCCCGACGCGCAGTGATCCGCAATCGCGGCAGGAGTGACGGTCGACGAGATGCACCAGGGGCAGCGGACTGCGGCGCGGGGCAAGAGGCTATTGCAGGAGAGGCACACCTGCCTCGTTCGGACTGTTCTCATGACACGCTCCATCGATGCGGCGCTCGGCGCCAAACCGCTTTGCCTGGAATGCTCCGGAGCAGGTTAGGTGCGGGATTCAGGGTCAAAGAGTTTGCTCCGGGAAAGGACGCGACCTTCCCGGCAAGCCTCGAAATCCTGATGAACGTCTCCATGCACATGCTGTCCTGCCTACTTCATCCCGACTTCAACTGCGGGAATGCGCCACCGATGCCCCTCAGAGCATCGCGAACGCGGTCACCATCAGGCCGAGAAGACCTACGGCTATGATGGTCTTTGTGATCGTGTCCATGTCAGGCCCTCCGGGGAATATAGGATTCCGCCACGATTACCGGGCTCTCGCCCAGGTAGTCCGCCATTGGGAGAGGTTTGGCTCCTTCTGGACTGAAAAGACCCTCAACCACCCGCGGGATGTGGTTGCGCGAAATGCCAATGTCCTCGAGTTGCCTGTTGTCCAGTCGCGAGAGTTCGTTGATCGCGCGGCTCCGCTGCCATTGGCGGATGGCACGAAGGAACAGCTGCCGCACTGTGGTTCTGGACTTGCGTTCGGACCCGCGTTCTGATGCCGATGGATAAGTGCGGTCGATTTTGGACATGTTGGTCTCTCCGCCGAAGTAGCCCGCGGCCGCACATGGCGGAACCTCATGCGAGCTTGGTCATGGACATGCCGACAAGCCGGCCGCTGAACGACCGGATACGATGTCGGACTGGGTGGGATTTGTTCCCGAGACGGCGGGCGGGCGCGCCCTTGCCGCTCGGGCTAGGAACGCGTCAGGAGGAACGCCGAAACGACCAGAAACTTCTTGTGACGACCTGCGATTACCATGCATCGTAGATGGGGCTCCTACACGGAAATTCAATCGAAGCGCGCCGCGTGCGGCCTTTGGACGCGAAACGGCCGGTATCGGCCAGCCATCTTGGACTTCTGCATCCGACGTTCCCATAATGAGGTCATGAACACACCTCCTCCAAGCTCCCTAACGTTCCGAAAGCGGCGCAAAACGCGCCGGTAACCCTGGCCGCGCGGGGAGTATCCGCCTGGCCAGGGGATCCTGCAGCTTCATCGTTTTCGCACGAAGCGCGCTGCCGGCCGTCGACCGGGGGCCGCACAGTGCTTGCCAGCAAGGAGACAAGGAATGGCAAAGAGGAAGGGCAACCGCGAAACCCGCAAACCGAAGCAGGACAAGGAGGTCAAGGGTCAGGCGGCGACTTCGGTGTCGGCGATCGTTGCGGGCCCAAATTTGGCCGGTCGTCGCCGCTGACGCTCGTAATGACTGCGGCGGCATCACTTATCCGGTGCCGCCGCAGCGTGTTCGACGCATGTCCGCAAGCCTGCCTCACCTCTGACCTCGAAGGGATGCCGGTCTTCCCTGCGGTCCTGGCACGGAAACGTGCTGCCCGGGCAATGAGCATCAGGTGACCGTGACGAAGGCGGCGACCAGCAGTTCGCGGGCTCCGACGCGGGAACCGAGCGCCGACGAGAAGACGATTGAGCAAGCGCGGTCGCGCCCGTTCCCCAGCCGAGGCCAAGTGTAGGTACGTGGATTCGCTAGCAAAAGCTGCCGAATCGCAGTGTTGCGATGGCTCCGGCAAGGGTAAGCACCACTCCGATCAGAAGCAGGGGGGTCGGCAGGCAGCCCACGGCGGCAGGTCGGCGGCTTGGAGCATTCGATCACCTCCCCGCGCATGAGGAACTTGGCGAGCGCTTGCTCGACATGGATCCTAGGACGCCCTTCGAAATACACCTCGCTTCCAGTGCGGGTGCCGGCAGTGAGCGCAAGGAGCATCGCGCAGACCTACATCGCGCCGAGGCAGAGCACCCGGTCCTGCGTGCGCGGGCCCGGACCACTCGGTAGACGTAGCAGCCGATGGCGAAACGAGCATGAGCTGCTAGTCCATGATGGCCGCAAAGGATAGCGGCCGTCTCCCTCAGCAGCGCCTCGAAGCGGTTCTTGATAAAGGCGACCCATTTACGGCTCTGAGCGCTAGTCAGAGACCATGCCGTCGGTGCCAGTGTGCTTCGGCGTGATCAGGCGGGACCGATCGACACTGTCCTTCCGCTACAGCCAGATATCGCCAGTCCTTCGATTGGACTGTCGCTTCTTTCGTGCTTGCTTCGTTGATGCTGGCGTATCAGAAGGGGTCGGCATGGCCTTGAACGTTACCCTCCCATACGCGAGACCGCTTCATCCGGTTCACTTTCCATGTCAACGGAAAGACGTCGCGCCGGCCCAATCCACGCCAGATAGTCTCGATCCGGGTTTCCTTCCATCGTGAGATCGCCAGCATAGTAGGCCTCGTTCAGTGCGCCAACTCTCGAACCGACAACCATATACGCTGCAATTGCCGCGGCGCGCGAGCGAGCGCAGAATGCCAACCTGAGTGGCGCCGAATCTGTCGCCGCCCGCAAAGACAAAGCGGTCTTTGCCTGCGTAACCTCCTTGGGCACGACGCCCCCCGAATTGTTGGATCGCGACGCCTGTCGCGATCCCACGCTCCAGCTATGGCGCCACCGTGATGCGGCCCTTCATGTTGGGGTGGAAGCGGCAGAAATAGTTGACCGCTCCCGCGGCCTTCAATCTCAGGCTTCCGGACTTCTTCGGCGGGATCATCACATCCCAGCCACCCTTCACGGTGGCTGTGTGGGCAAACACGTCCTTGTTTACCCACTCGATCGTGTCGCCAACCTTCGCCTCGACGGTCACTGGCGAGAACACCAGCTTGTCGATGGTGACCTGGATGGTTTCGGCCTTCACCGGCGCGGCGACGATTGTTAGCGCCAGTGCAATCCACAGTTGCCGTTTCGGCATCATCAGCGCTGTTCTCATTTCAGCATGCCGGCGACATGTTCGGCATGTTGTTCATGGCCTTGGAATATCTTCAGGCCGGTCTCCAGCAGATCCTTGAGCTCGGCGTTGCTCGCAGAGGGAATCAGGAGCGTTTGGAGAGCGTCGTCGACCTGCTTGTGATAGGCTACCTCGTTGTCTACATAGGCCTTGTCGAAGGCCGCTCCCTTGAGCTTGGCGAGCTTGGCCCGCTCCTCCGCGGCGGCTTTGGTCAGCGCCTTGCTGGTGGCGTTGTCTTCCGGCGTCACCTTGAGTTTCTTGACCAGGTCGAGCGCTTGGACATTCACCGCCTCATGGTCGCGGACCATGTCCTTGGCAAAGGCGAGCACCTCCTTGTTCTTCGACTTCTTGAGCGCTTGCTTGGCCGCCTCGACATCGATCACGCCGGCTGTATAGGCGATGTGGGCGATCTGCGGGTCGGTTGGTTTGTCGGCGGCTTGCGCAAGCGGGGCAGTGCCAAGCAGCAGCAAGGCGGCCAGAGCGGCGGTGTGACGAATAAGCATGACATCTCCTTCGCCCGGATGCGGGGATCGCCTCGGGCTTCGTTTCCGGTTGACGCATCATTGGATGC
>NZ_RZQA01001499.1:0-723 GCF_004022915.1 Mesorhizobium sp. M7A.F.Ca.US.006.04.2.1 | reverse complement strand
GGCACGTCGGCGGCTCGACCGGCGACGGCGAACTCGCCGCAATAGACTTCCATCTCGCGGATCGGCCGGCGCGACAGCAGCGTCTTGCGGTAGCCTTCGCTGGTCGGCAGCGCCGGCCGCTCGCTGCGTGTCAGCACCGCGTGCGGCGACACTTCGCATTCGTCGAAAAGATCGGCGAGGCTGATGCCGAGCGCATTGGCAATCAGCATCAGCGTGCTGGTGTTGGCGCCGGAAAGGCCGCGCTCGAGCTGGCTTAGGAAACTGGCGGTGGTGCCGATCATGTCGCCGAGCTGGCGCAGCGTCAGGCGCCGCGTGGTGCGATAGGCCTTGATCCGATCGCCCAATACCGTCGAGCGGCGCGCTTCGGCGCTGGTCGCGGCATTGTCGTTGAGTGCGTGATCCGCAGCGATTTTCATGGCGATCTCAGGGTTCACTTAACATGCTATTAAGTGGGGCGTCCTGGCAAGCGGATTCGCCTGGTCACCTGAAAATCATCGATGGACCTGCAGAGGGCATGATCGGCCGACCGGCAACCCGGTTCAGCTCGATCACTGGATCATGAAGCGCGAACTGAATGGCAGGCTTGCCGCGCCGACGGCCTTCGGGCTGATGGTGACGCGCGCCGGCAGCGCTTCGATGCCGGGGAATTCCCGGCCGATGTCGTCGCACAAGGCCTCGGCAATCTTTTGCGGCGCATAGCTGGACAGGACGACCGTCCTGAAC
>NZ_RZQA01001498.1:0-724 GCF_004022915.1 Mesorhizobium sp. M7A.F.Ca.US.006.04.2.1 | reverse complement strand
CCGGCGTTCATCAAGGCGTGCGCGACGGCCAGCCCGGCAGCACCGGCGCCGACGACGATTGCCGGCTCGACCTTGGCCGGCAGATCCACAACCGATCTGATTGTCGTATCAGTCATTCACTCGAATCCCGTTCGACGCTAGGCTGGCAGGACGCTGTAACCGTTTGATCCCGCGCAGGATCCCTGCAGCAAACCGCGGCCGAAATTTCGAGCGATGCGAATTAGCTCCGTACGCCGGGCCGCGGTTGCGCTCTATATGGCATATGCGCGATATCAACGGTAATCAGGTCGCGGCAATGTGATTGATTCGAGGCTCGGGGTGGCTGGCGGGTCTCGGTTATCCCCACGCGCATGCCCGAAATCGACTCCGATTTTCGAGTCATGCGCAGAATCAAAGTGTTACAGCACCTTGGCGCGTCCTGGACGGCCGGCGCTGTAGGCGGCACGCGGAATCTCGACCATGCCCTCCTTGCGGTTCTATTTCGACAAGATCCTTGAGGCCGCCGCGCCCGAGGTCGAGCGGCAGGCGCTGACCCATGTCGAACGCCTGGCACTGGTGCGCCGCTATGGCGACTTCTCGCTCGCCTATTCCACCGCCGTGCAAGGCAAGCTCTCCTATTTCGGCGACGCCGACGGCTACATCGCCTTCGGTACCAAGATGAAGCACCATTTCGCGCTCGGCGACCCGGTGGCGGCTCCGGCGCGTCGGGCCGATTACATCAAGC
>NZ_RZQA01001497.1:0-728 GCF_004022915.1 Mesorhizobium sp. M7A.F.Ca.US.006.04.2.1 | reverse complement strand
TTTATATCCTTGGCGAGTTGTATTTCGGCGCCATGGCGGACGCCATCAGCAAGTCGACGCGTCCTATCCGCCTCGGCTATTTCTGGATCAGGCTGATCATGACGATCGGCTGGGCAATTTACCCGATCCTGCATTTCGTGGACGTCGTTATCGGAACGGGGCACGTGGCGCCCATCATCGTGCTCTACACCATTGCCGACCTTATCAATCTCATCGCCGTCTCAATGATCGTCCTCGCCGTCGCCGGCGAGGAGCGTTTCTGAAGGCTGTCAATCTTCGCGCCAACGTGCTTGGCGCTCGCGGTTAAGTGGAGGATCTTCCCATGAATGGCTCAGATGTGATCGCAATCGTTATTCTCATAACGATCATCATCGCGATCGGTGTCTACCTGCTGCACTGGCTCTACAGACACTCATCCAAAGACCAGTCCTTCGTCCGCACCGGCCTCGGCGGCGAGCGGGTGGTCATGGGCGGCGGTGCGCTGATCATCCCGATTGTCCACGACATCACGCGTGTCAACATGAACGCCATCCCGGTGGAGATCCGGAGGCTCGGCGAGCAATCCCTGATCACCAGGAATAAGATGCGCATCGACATCATCGCCGAGTTCTTCGTGCGTGTGGTGCCGACGGAAGCCGGGGTGTCGACTGCCGCCCGCACCCTCGGTGACCGCACCCAGAATCCTGCCGCGCTGAAGGAGATCGTTCAGGGCCGGTTCGTCGATGCAA
>NZ_RZQA01001496.1:0-730 GCF_004022915.1 Mesorhizobium sp. M7A.F.Ca.US.006.04.2.1 | reverse complement strand
CTCCAGGAAATGGTACGGGGTCGACTACTCGGTCGTAAAGTAGTTCCGACGTTCGCTGGCGGCTCGCCTGTGCGGGCCGCCGACCATTCGAAGGGACAGGCTATGCTCTACCCCGATACCGTCGAAGCTGAAGTCCTCGTGCACAAGCCGTGGTTTGTGGCGACGATGTTCGGCGTCGTCTTTGCGATCTTCCTCGCCTTCAACCTGACGTCGACGAGCTTCGGCGAATTGATGCGCCCGGTCATCGGCGAACCGTCGCAGAGCGGCCTCTATGGTCGGTTTGCCATCGCCTTCGTGATCGCGCTTCTGTTCGTCCTCAATGTCGTCCTGATCGGCTTCGCCTCGCTGCGTGTCCAGATCGCCATCGTCTGGTTCGAACTGCTGCTGCTCTTCCTGGCCTTCTTCGCGACCTTTCATCTCAGCCTGCCCTTCATCCGGGAAAAGCTGCCATTCCTGATTTCCCAGGGCGTGGTGACCACGCTCTACGTCTCGGCCATCTCCATCATCATCGCCTCCCTGATCGCCATACTGGGTGCCGTAGCCAAGCTGTCCACCAACGGCTTCGCCTACGCCATCGCAAGCTTCTACACTTCGTTCTTTCGCGGCCTGCCGCTCCTGATGCAGGTTTATCTGATCTATCTCGGCCTGCCGCAACTGGGCTTCGTGGTCGGTGCGGTTCCCGCCGGCATCCTGGCGCTCTCGCTGTGCTACGGCGCCTACATGACCGAAA
>NZ_RZQA01001495.1:0-735 GCF_004022915.1 Mesorhizobium sp. M7A.F.Ca.US.006.04.2.1 | reverse complement strand
CCGACATGACGGTGACGATTGGCGAGGGTGCCGTCGTTGCGAAGGCACCGGTGGCGCTTGGGCCGCCTTTGCGCGGCAAGGGTTATGTCGCGGCTGACGGCTGCTGCGATTCCATCCGCCATGTCCGCGCCCTGCTGTCGCTCGACGGCAAGTTCTACCTTGCCCAGCGTTTCGCTATCGACTGGGAGCAAATCGACGACAACAACACGCTGGTCGTGGGCGACCTTAAGGTTCCTGCGAACTACCACATCTATGGCAAGCCTCTCCTTGCCGTTGCCGACGGCACCGTGGTCGGGACGCGCGACGACTTGCAGGACCAAGTGCCCGGTGCGCTGCCCGCCAACTTGCCGATTGACGAGGCCGACGGAAACTTCGTCGTGCTCGACATCGGCTCGGGCTTGTTCGTCAACTACGCCCACATGCGGCCGGGGAGCGTTAAGGTGAAGCTCGGAGACAAGGTGCAGCGCGGCGATCAGATTGGCGAAGTCGGCAATACCGGGAACAGTCAAGCGCCGCATTTGCACCTGCATGTGATGGACAGCGCTTCTCCGTTGGCCTCGGACGGCCTCCCCTATGTGTTCGACAGCTTTACCATCACCGCGGTCGGCGAGACCACCGAGGATTTTGACAAGGCGGAAGCGACCGGATCGCCGATGACGCTTACGCCGCGCGTCCCGCCCCAGAATCTGGAAGACGCGCTGCCGCTTGACCTTTCTGTTGTTGACTGGCCACAGT
>NZ_RZQA01001494.1:0-737 GCF_004022915.1 Mesorhizobium sp. M7A.F.Ca.US.006.04.2.1 | reverse complement strand
TTGCAAGCAGGAACGGGACGCCCAAGCTGCCGATCTCCCCCCTTGCGGGGGAGATGGCCGGCAGGCCAGAGGGGGGTGTTCAAGCGCCAGCATCCCTCACCCCGCCGTACGCGCCAACTGCAGATCCACGAACTGCACGCCCTTGGCCGCCACCCGCGACCACTCGGACTCCGCATCGAGTTCGAGATAGCGCACCCACAGCCGCCGCGCCTCCGGCAGATCGCCGGCGTCGAATTCGAGCCGGGCGAGGTTGAACACCGGATCGGCATAGTTTTTGTCGAGCGCGATCGCTTTCTGCAGGTGCCTTCGCGCCGAGGCCTCGCGGCCCTGCTCGCTCATCAGCCCAGCGAGGTTGAACCAGGCCTCGACGAAGGCCGGATCGAGTTTTATCGCATTGATATAATCGTGCGCGGCGTCCGCCGCGTGGCCGCCGGCGCGCAGGCAGTTGGCGCGGTTGAAGGCGGCAATCGCATCGCTCGGATCGATGGCGAGACAGCGCTGGTAGAGTGCGGCTGCCCCATCATGGTCGCCACCCTCCTCCGCCGTTTCGGCCTCGGCAAACAACTCTTCCAGTGTTTCGTCGCCTGCCGAACCGGCGCTGCCCAAATCGAACAGAAGCTGTCCGTCGAGTTCGCTCTGGCCGCCTTCGAGATAGATCGCATCGGCGCGCCCATGCTGCGAGCCGACATTGAGCGACTTGGCGGTCAGCGACGCCACCGGGCCGGAGCGGTGGACGG
>NZ_RZQA01001493.1:0-738 GCF_004022915.1 Mesorhizobium sp. M7A.F.Ca.US.006.04.2.1 | reverse complement strand
GTGGCGGCCAATCCGCGCGCAGCCTGGCCGAACGGGCGCGCGGCGGTCCGCACCCAGGCGCCGGCGCGCGGCAGCGACTTTTCGATTTTCGGCCTTCCAAAGCTTCCCGGTATCGACCGGCCGGGGGAGAGGTAGCTAAGTGTTTCGTACCAGCGACATTGTCCTGATCGCCGTCATGGTTGCGGTCGCGGCCCTTACCTACAAGGCCAAGCGCGAGGCCGAGGAACAATTGGCCGCCGTGCAGAAGATCCATGCGCAGATACGCTATGAGGAGGACACGATCGACCTGCTCAAGGCCGACTGGAGCCTGCTTACCCAGCCGTCGCGGCTGCAGAAGCTCGCCGAACTCTACAAGTCGCAGCTCGAACTCGAGCCGGTCAGCGCCCGCCAGATCGGCGGTGTCGGCGACCTGCCGGTCAAATCCCTTGACATCCAGGACATCTTGTCGGGACGCCAGGGCGGCATGGCTGATAGTTCGGGCGGCAAGGCGCCGTCGGACGGCAGGGATCCCGTGGTGACCGGAGGCATCGCCCAATGATCGGTAAACTGCTGAAACGTCGCGCCAGGACGAGTGAAGATGGATCGATCGTGGTCGAGGGCGCCCGCAAGGCGACCGGCGGCAAGGGCAGGACGCGCATCATCATGACGATGGCGGTGTTCTTCGGCATCTTCTCGACCATATCAGGGCGGCTGGTCTATCTCGGCTTCCAGACCCCCGATATGTCGGGCGGTCCGCAG
>NZ_RZQA01001492.1:0-738 GCF_004022915.1 Mesorhizobium sp. M7A.F.Ca.US.006.04.2.1 | reverse complement strand
GCTACGTGCTGGTCGACATTCCGGCAGCCCAGGTCGAAGCGGTCGAGAACGACCGCGTCGTGCTTCGCCACACCGCGATCGTCGGCAAGATCGATCGCCAGACGCCGATCGTCAATTCCAAGATCACCGAGATCATCGTCAATCCATACTGGAACGCGCCGGTCTCGATCGTGCGCAAGGACATCATTCCGCTGATGCGGAAAAATCCCGATTATCTCAAGAACAGCCACATCCGCCTGTTCGCGCCCGATGGCAGCGAAGTCGATCCGATGAATGTGGACTGGTCGACCGACGACGCCGCCAAGTACCGGTTCCGCCAGGATCCCGGCTCGGAAAACGCCATGGCTTCGGTGAAGATCAATTTCCCGAGCCCTGACGGCGTCTACATGCACGACACGCCGCAGCAGAGCCTGTTCGGCAAGATGTTGCGTTTCGATTCCTCGGGCTGCGTGCGCGTGCAGAATGTGCGCGACCTCGTCACCTGGATCCTGCGCGACACGCCCGGCTGGGACCGCCAGCATTTCGAGGCGGCGATCAAGACCGGTGAAAACACGCCGATCCAGGTCACCAATCCGGTGCCGGTCCACTTCCTCTATCTCTCGGCCTGGTCGACCGGTCCGGGCGTGGTGCAGTTCCGCGACGACGTCTACGCGCTTGATGGCAACAACGAGCTGCAGATCACGTCCGCGCTTTAAATATTTGATTTCTATTTAAAAAGGCCGCCTCTCAGGGCGGCCT
>NZ_RZQA01001491.1:0-738 GCF_004022915.1 Mesorhizobium sp. M7A.F.Ca.US.006.04.2.1 | reverse complement strand
CTACACTACAGTGCGAGCGAAGGCTTGTCAGGCAGCCTGCAGGCGCGCCGTGGCCGCCAACAGATCGGTCTGGGTGATCAGCCCGAGAATCCGCTTGTCGTCGTCGACGATGATGACCGCATGGCTGCGGCCGTCGGTGAGGACGGGCAGCAGACCCATGGCGGCGACGCCGGCGGCGGCTGTTGCCGCGGGCGTTAAGACGGATCCAACCGTCCCCGAGGCCTGGGTGAGTTCGCGCAACCCCACCGTGCCTGCCAGCCTGGCTTCCGCATTGACGACCGGCAAGGTGCGGATGTTGTGGTCAAGCAGCAATTGGCGCGCCGCGTCGGTGGAGGTGTGAGCATCGACCGAGATCACATCGCGCGACATGATGTCCTCGCACAGAAGGGTCTTGTGCGCGCGCACCATCGCCTGCAATTCGACCTGCCGCAGCAGCCGGTCGAGATCGTTGCGATCGATATCGAACGTCTCGTCGAGTGCGCCAAGCGCGGCATCGATGTCTTCCGACCGAAAGCCCACGCGCAGCTGCGCCGGCAGATCGCCGGTGCCGTGGCTGTTTGCCGGCGCCGCAACCGGCACATGCGGATAATTGCGCCGGGCCAGCCTGTGGAAGCCGTAGCCGAGCGCCACCAGCAGGATCGAGTTCAGCGCCACCGGCACGAATGGAAACAGGAAGCCGGCGCTGATCACGGCAGGCCCTCCCAGCACCGCGGTCAGCGCGGCCGCTCCGCCCGGCGG
>NZ_RZQA01001490.1:0-744 GCF_004022915.1 Mesorhizobium sp. M7A.F.Ca.US.006.04.2.1 | reverse complement strand
TTCTTATAGCTGGCCCGGAGGCGTTCACGCGAAAGCGCCAACTTGCCCGCCCTCACGAATTCGCAGGCGCGGCAAAACGGTAGGGCCGCGGTGCGGCGGCCGCCTCGGCGCGGTCGGCCAGAAGTTTCAGCAAGGCATCGGCGATTGCTTCGGCGATGTTCACGGCGACCACCGACTGCAATCCCGACCATGCGGGCATGCTGTTCACTTCGAGTATGAACAGATTGCCGTCGTCAGCCCGCACGATGTCCACGCCGGCAAAATCCGCGCCGACCGCGGCTGACGCAGCGACGGCCAGCGATGCCAGTTCCGCCTTGCCATGTTCGGAAACCTGTTCCGGCACGCCACCCCGGTTGACGTTCGTGATCCAGTCGTCGCTGATGCGGCTCATCATCGCCACGGTCTCTCCGGCGCAGACAAACACGCGGAAATCCCGGAAAGGCGGACCGGCACGCGACACATATTGCTGAAGGTAGTAGACGCTGTTCACCTCTTCTGCGGCCGGCAGGTCCGAGAGCGTGCGGATCAGCTTTATGCCGCGGCCTTGCGCCCCGAACAATGGTTTCAGCACCAGCGGTCCCCGCGGAAGCTCTTGCGCCGCGACCTCCTCGGCGACGGCAAGTCCTTCTGCGGCAAAGGTGCGTGGCGTAGGCAGGCCGGCATTTTTCAGGAGGAATGTCGTCATCGACTTGTCGACGCAGCGCTCGATCGCCTGCGCGGAATTCCATACGGGAACCGACAGTC
>NZ_RZQA01000148.1:0-9580 GCF_004022915.1 Mesorhizobium sp. M7A.F.Ca.US.006.04.2.1 | reverse complement strand
CGATCATCCTGTCTTCCAACGCCGCGCACTCGGCGCGCGCCTTCTGGGCACCCTACGCGGCATCCAAGGCCGCGGTGGAGACGATGATGCGCTCCTGGGCGCATGAGACGCAGAGCCTGCCGCTCAGGGTGAACGCCGCTGACCCCGGCGCCACCCGCACCGCCATGCGGGCCCAGGCAGTGCCGGGCGAAGATCCCGAGACGTTGCCGCATCCCTCCGAGATCGCCAAGCGGATCGTGCCGCTGGCCAGCCCGGGGCTGAAAGAGACCGGATTGATCTTCCAGGCCAAGCACAATCGCTTCGTCGCCTATAGGCAGCCGGAATAAAACTTGAGCCTTTTTTTGACGCATGTCGGTTTCCCAAAAACCGCTGCGCACTTTTAAGCGACATGCGTAGGGATTAAACAGGCCTCCGGAAACGTTTCTTCGACGTAGTCGAAGCCCAAACCGGAGGAACCACCATGCGCAAACTGCTTCTCGCCACCGCGGCCATCCTGATCGCAGCCGCGGGCGCCGCTTACTCGCAAGATGCCAAGATGAGCTTCTTCGTCACCAGTGTCGGTTCCGGCAAGGGTGCCGACCTCGGCGGCCTCAAGGGTGCCGACGCGCATTGCGCATCGCTGGCGGAAGCCGCCGGCGTCACCGGCAAGAGTTGGGCTGCCTATCTGTCGACCAGCGACACTGACGCCCGCGACCGCATCGGCAAGGGGCCGTGGGTGAACGCCAAGGGCGTCAAGATCGCTGACGACGTCGCCTCGTTGCACAGCGATGCCAACGGCATCACCAAGCAGACGGCGCTCAACGAGAAAGGCGAAGTGGTCAACGGCCGCGGTGACACGCCGAACCGCCACGACGTGCTGACCGGCTCCAAGCCCGACGGCACCAAGATCGCCGACCAGACCTGCGGCGACTGGACGATGAGCGGGGCGGAAGGCGCCGCGATGATGGGCCATCACGACCGTACCGGCCTCGACGATTCGGCAGCCGCCAAATCCTGGAATTCCTCGCACGCCTCGCGCGGCGGCTGCAGCCAAGAGGCGCTGAAGGGCACCGGGGGCGATGGCTTGTTCTATTGTTTTGCCACCAACTGAGCCGATTGCGCTTCGAAATCGGGCTGGGAAACCCGCCGTCACATCACGCGGCTGTGATTTGGCGGCGGGAAGCTGTGCGGCGGTCATGCTTTCGTCATTTCCTTGGAGTTGGTAGGGTCACCGCGACTCCCACAACAAGCGCCCAACTGGCAGAACAAGGAAATCCCCATGGCTACGACCGCAGCAGCGTTGGTCTGGTATCTGGTAATCGCCGGTCCGCAAGGCGGCATGGTCGTGCTGCCCAGCACCTTCGACAAGCGCGAACAATGCACCGCCGCCATCACCGAATATCAGAAGCAGCCGACACCGGCCGGCTGGTCGGTGCAATGCGTGCCGAGCGCCTCGCCCTTCACCGACGAGGGTGACGCCGAAGAACCGTCAGCACAGTAGGCGTCAGCGGCGTGCGCTGACCGTCAGTTCCGGCTTCTGGCTGATGGTCTGGAATACCACGCAATAACGCTCGGTCAGCTTCAGCAGCGAGTCTATCCGCTCCTGCGGCTCATCGGTGTCGAGGTTGAAATTGAGCCGGATGGCGCGAAAGCCGACCGGCGCATCCTTGGCGACACCGAGCGTGCCGCGAAAATCGAGATCGCCTTCAGCCTCCACCGTGGCGGCGCCGAGTTTGAACTCGAGCGCCGTCGCCACCGCCTTCAGCGTCACCCCGGCGCAGGCGACCAACGCCTCCAGCAGCATGTCGCCCGAGCAGAGCTCAAGGCCTGAGCCGCCTGTTGCCGGATGCAGGCCGGCGATGGCGAGCGCCCTGCCCGTCTCCACCTTGCAGGCAACCGACTGGTCGTCGATCGAGCCCTTGGCGCGAAGCGTGATCATGGCCTGCGAAGCGTCGTCACGATAGGCCTGCTTCAGCGGCGCCTGCATGGCCTTCAGTTCGGTCGCATCCATCCGCTTTCCCCTTTCGTCGACTGCTTGCGTCACCGGCATGCGCCGTCCGGTCAAGATTTGCGCCGATCACCTTGGGAAGGCAATGCCATTCCGCAACAGGTGCCAGCCGCCTACACCGATATCCCAAATGGGACATTGACGGACAAGGTCCCAAAAAAGTCTGATCCGGGCAAGTCATCACTCCATTTCCCGGCGGTCCCCGATGCCTCGAACCCTCTCGACAAGGCCGAAACAGGATGGGTTTCGCGCGCCCGGCGAATTCGAACCCAAGTCAGGCTGCTGGATGATCTGGCCGGAGCGGCCGGACACCTGGCGCCTCGGCGCCAAGCCCGCGCAAAAACTGTTCGCCGATGTCGCCGCGGCGATCGCGCAAAGCGAGCCGGTGACGGTGGCGGCTTCTGCTCGCCAGTGGCAGAATGCCCGAGCGCGATTGCCTGGCCATGTGCGTGTCGTGGAGATGTCCACCAATGATTCCTGGCTGCGCGACAGCGGTCCCAACTTCGTCGTCAACGATCAAGGCGACGTGCGTGGCGTCGATTGGATCTTCAACGCCTATGGCGGTTTTGACGGCGGCCTCTATTCGCCATGGGACCTGGATGACCTTGCGGCGCAAAAACTGCTCGAAATCGAGAACATGGATCGCTACCGCGCACCTCTGATCGCCGAGGGTGGCGGGTTGCAGTGCGACGGTCAGGGCACGCTCATCACGACGGAGCAATGCCTGCTCAATCGAAATCGCAACGCTCATCTCGGCAAGGCCGAGGTGGAGCGCCAGCTTGGCGACTATCTCGGTGTCGACACCATCATCTGGCTGCCACGCGGCTTTGCCTTCGACGAGACCGACGGCCATGTCGACGACGTCTGCTGCTTCGTGCGCCCCGGCGTGGTCGTGCTGAGCTGGACCGACAATCGGGACGACCCACAATATGAGATCGTGCGCGAAGCCGAGGCGGTGTTGCGTTCGGCTCGTGATGCGAAGGGCCGCGCGCTGGAAGTTCACCGGCTGCCCCACCCCTTGCCGATCGAGATGACGCCGGAAGAAAGCGACGGCGTGGACCGGCTGGATTCGACCTGGGCGCGACCGGCCGGAAACCGGATCGCGGCGAGCTACATCAACTACTATCCGGGCAACAGCGTCGTGGTGGTGCCGCAGTTCGGCTGCGATCTCGATGTGAAGGCCAAGCGGACGCTGGCCGAGCTGTTTCCCGACCACCGGATAGTCGGCATCGAAAACTCGCGAGAGATCCTGCTGGGCGGCGGCAATGTCGCCTGCATCACCTTGCCGGTCTATGCCCCGCAACGACGTTGAGGGACGGAGCATGCCGAGAACACATAGCGAAAACGGAGGACATTCATGCGCGCTCTGATCTTCTCAACCCTGCTTGCCTGCGGCATCTGCGCAAATGCGGCTTCGGCTGACGAGGAAAAGATCGTCAACGTCTACAACTGGTCCGACTACATCGCGCCGGACACGGCCGAGAAATTCGAGAAGGAAACGGGAATCAAGGTTCGTTACGACGTCTATGACGGCAACGAGGTGCTTGAGACCAAGCTGCTCACCGGTGGCTCCGGATATGACGTGGTCTACCCTTCGCCCTATCCGTTCCTCAAGAACCAGGTCAAAGCAGGGGCTTTCCTGGAACTCGACAAATCGAAGCTTGCGAACCACTCGAAGATCGATCCGCAAGCCCTCACGCTGATCGCCGGCGCCGACCCGCAGAACCTGCATGCAGTGCCCTATATGGCGGTCACCGACGGCATTGGCTACAACGTCGCTGCGGTGGAGCAGCGGCTGCCGGACAGGCCGACAGATTCCTTCGCCATGGTCTTCGACGTCGATGTGGTCAAGAAGCTGTCCGATTGCGGTGTGGCTATCATCGATGCGCCGGCTGAAGTCATCCCGATGGCGATGAACTACCTTCACATCAACCCCAAATCGACCAGTCCCGACGACCTCGCCAAGGTCGAGGACCTGCTGGTCAAGGTGCGGCCCTACATCCGCTATTTCCATTCGTCGAAATACATCAACGACCTCGCCAACGGTGACATCTGTGTGGTGTTGGGCTGGTCGGGCGACATACTCCAGGCAAGGACCCGTGCGGCGGAATCCGTAAAGAAGCTGGAGATCGCCTATTCCATCCCCAGAGAAGGCACGCTCATCAACTTCGATACGATGGCGGTACCGAAAGATGCGCCGCATCCCGACAACGCCCAGGCCTGGATCAACTTCAATCTGCGGCCCGATATCGCCGCGGCCAATTCCAGCTATGTCTCCTACGCCAATGCGATACCGGAGTCCCTGCCGCTGATGGACAAGGCCATAGCCAGCGATCCCGGCGTCTTTCCGCCTGATGCCGTGAAGGCCAAGCTGTTCGTGGTGGACAACAACGACCCAAAGCTGCTGCGATCACAAAACCGCATGTGGACGCGCATCGTGACGGGACAATAGAGCAATTCCAGGAAAAGTGCGCAGCGGTTTTCCCGGGAAAAGCGCGTAGCGCTTTCCCTTGGGAATTGCGTCAAAGCAAAAAGACAGAGCCGGGCGGAAGCCGTCAGGCTCAAGCGGCTTCGCGGATGGCCGCCAGCAACTCGACCTGGGAGTGCACGCCGAGCTTGCGATAGATCTGCTTGATGTGGTTGCGGACGGTCCCGGGCGAGATGGCGAGGCATCGCGAAATCGTCTTGGCGTTGCCACCATCGACCAGATGCCGCGCAATCTCGGTCTCGCGCCTGCTCAGCCGCGAGCGAGCGTCACCGATTGCGGCGCCCTTGTGCCGGAAGCGGCACAGATGGAGCAATCTTTCCAAAATGAGCCTTGTCGCGCTGCTTGCCGCGCAAGCCGTCGCCAGATCCTGCTCGCCAAACGGTTCTGCCCCGTTTCGCCTGAGAAAAGTGACATAGCCAGCGGTCAGCCGGTCGAGATTGAACACGCCGGTGATCTCGTCGAAACTGTCGGAAGGGCCGAAGAATTCGCGATAGTAGGGAGTGCGCTGGAAGTCGCCATTGCGGAGTGCCGACAGCGGCAACAGGAAATCCTGCCTCGTGCTGGCGAACCTCTGGAAGAAGGGATCCTGGCGATACAGTCGTGCATCATAGTCGCGGTTCCAGCGATCGGGACCGGCATCGTCGATGGTCAGGGATGTGATGTCGCGACGGTAAAAGCCGACATAGGCGCGGTCGGAGCCAAGCAACTCGCTCGCCGCTGCCGTGAAGCGAGCCGACAATTCTTCGGGTGTCACGGCAACGGCCGCAGCGGCGACACCGCCGCTCCAGCGCCCAAACTGATCGAGGGAAAGGTTCGACTGCATTCCAATTCATACTAGGCATGATGCCGAAAAGTGTGAAGCGGTTTTCGGACGGCATCATGCTCCATCTGTTTGATTTAGAGCCGGATTCAGATTTCAGGTCGATCGACCTGAAATCATCCGGCTCTAGCGCAAGCCGTTGCAAGTTCAAATCAGCCATTTCCTTTGACTTCGACCCTCTCGGCCATACCTATGCGGGAGTCGTTGTCGCGGAGCCATCATGCCGGTCAAATTGAAACTGATCTGCCTTATCCTGCCGATGCTCGCCGTCCTGGCGCAGCCCGTCCTGGCTGAAACGGCGGAGCGGCCGGCGCCCTCGGGCGGCGTGCTATCCCTGCTGCCGCCGCCGCAGACCACCAACCATTCGATCACGCTAGCCGGGCGCAAGCTGGATTACCAGGCAAAGGCGGCGACCCTGTCGCTGCTATCGGGCAAGGGCGACGTCACGGCGGAGATCTTCTACGTCGCCTACACACTGGAGCCGCCGGCAAGCGGGGCCAAAGACCAGCAGCGGCCGATCACCTTCGTGTTCAACGGCGGCCCTGGAGCAGCGTCCGCCTATCTGCATATCGGCGCACTCGGTCCACGGATAATCGCGACGGGAGCCGACGGCGAATTCCTGCCGTCACCGCAAAGACTGATCGACAATCCGGACAGCTGGCTCGACATGACCGATCTCGTCTTCGTCGATCCGGTGGGAACCGGCTATAGCCGCGAGGCACCGGGTCAGGACACGCGCGACTTCTGGGGCGTCAACCAGGATGCCGGCTCGATAGGCGCCTTCATCCGGCTCTATCTCGCGCAGAACGGCCGCACCGGGTCGCCGCTGTTCCTCGCCGGCGAAAGCTATGGCGGGTTCCGCGCAGCGCTGCTCTCCAGGACGTTGCAGGAAGATATCGGCATCAGTCCGAACGGCATCGTGCTGATCTCCCCGGCGCTGGAGTTCACGCTGGTGCAGCCCGACGAATTCGAGCCGCTGCATTGGGCGCTCGAACTGCCTTCACTGGCTGCGGTGCGCCTGCGCGCCGAAGGCGTCAGCGGCGACGCGTTGCGGGAGAAGCTGGCAGACGTCGAACATTATGCGATGGGCGATTACCTCACGGCAATCACCAGCGGACTGGAGCAAGGCAGGCGGCTGGCCAGCCAACGCGTGGCTGACATCACCGGCCTGCCGCTCGACCTGGTGCAGCGGAACTCCGCCCGCATCCCCACCGGCCTGTTCGCAAGGGAGTTCGCCCGCGCCAGCGGCAAGGTGCTCAGCCCCTATGACGCCACGATCGGCACGGCCGACATCGCGCCCGAGAGCGCCCGCATCGCCGGCCCGGATCCGGTGCTCGACCGCAGCGTGCCGGCGCTGACGTCGGCGTTCGTCGGCTATATCAGCGACGAACTGCATTTTCGCACCGATGTCAGCTATCGGCTGCTCAATGGCGAAATCAGCCACAATTGGGATTACGGGACCGGCGCCTCGCGGCAAGGCTATGCCGGGGTGATGGACGATCTGCAGCGCGCACGCTCGCTGAACCCTTCGCTCGGCGTCGTGATCGTTAACGGCTACACCGACCTGGTGACACCTTACCTCGCCTCGCGCTACCTGGTGAGCCAGATCCCGTCGCTCGCCAATGCCAAGCCCATCCGTCTCGATGTCGTCGAGGGCGGGCACATGATGTATTTCAGGTCCGACGGCCGGCGCGCGCTGAAAGAAGCCGCTTCGGAGCTTTATCAGGCGACGCAATAGACTTGGCGACAGTGCAGCTCGCCATGGACCCGTGCCCCAATATAAGCCCCGGACTGGCGTAGCGCCGCAGGGGTTTTCGCCCGTATAGCTTGGTACCAAGGGAGTTGAATTCACGGCTCCCTTGTGTCGCTCCTCACAGCATTTCTGCCGCTCCGGCAAATTTGGTCCCACGCGCCTTATGGCCGATATCGCCATTCTCGAAACACGCGAGCGGGTTCTTGCAGGCATCCTGCTGACCGGTGCGGCCTATCTGCTGTTTTCGACACAGGATGCTTCGATCAAGCTGCTGGTCGTCGGCCTGAGCGTCTGGCAGATCATGTTCTTCCGCAGCATCACCATTCTGGGCGCGTGCGCGGCGATCGGCGGACGACAGCTGTTTGCCGACACGATGCGCTCGCCGATCGTGCGGCCGATGCTGGTGCGCAGTGCCTTCACGCTTGCTGCGTGGCTCTGCTACTACAACGCCGCGCGCAGCCTGCAGCTCGCCGAACTGACCACCGTTTATTACGCGGCCCCGATCATCGTCACCGTGCTTTCGGTGTTCCTGCTCGGCGAAAAAGTGCCGATGCTGCGCTGGCTGGCGGTGCTGATCGGCTTTGCCGGCGTGTTCATCGCTTGCGATCCGACCCATCTCGGCCTGTCCGTGCCGGTGCTGCTGGTGCTGGCGGCCGCCTTCTTGTGGGGCATCGCCATCGTGCTCTTGCGCAGGACCGCCCTTGCCGAGCGCTCGATGATCCAGCTCCTGCTCAACAATTTCTATTTCCTGCTGTTTTCGGCGGTGCCGGCGTTGCTTTGGTGGCGGACACCCGACTGGACCCAGCTGCTGCTGCTTGCCAGCGTCGGCGCACTCGGCGGCCTGGCGCAGTATCTTCTCTTCGAAGGCATGAAGCGCACGCCGGCCTCGGTTCTCGCGCCGCTGGAATACACCTCGCTATTGTGGGCATTCGCACTCGGCTTTGCGATCTGGGGCGACGTGCCGCGCCGCGAAGTTTTCCTGGGCGCTGCGCTGATCGTCGCCGCCGGCCTGCTGATCGTCGGCACCGAGCATTTCCGCAAACGGCTATGATGTGCATGGCCATGATTGCTGACGCTACGATGTCAGGACCAAGCGGCGTAGGCTGGCGGCATGACTGAGATTGCAGCCGCCACCGACACCGCCGCGGAGCGGACACTCGGCATCATCCTGGTGTCGTCCTCAGCCGCCGTCTTCGGCCTGACGGGCGTGCTGACGAAATCAATCCACGCCGACCCGTTGACCATCATCTGCTGGCGCGGCTTTGTCGGCGCGATCCTGATCAGCTTCTATGTGCTGTGGCGGCGTCACCGTTCCGGTGGGCGTGAGACCCTGCGGCTTGGCTGGCGCGGCTGGCTGCTGGCGGTGGAAGGCGCGCTGGCCAGCATCGCTTTCATCTCGGCGTTCAAGTTCACCTTCGTCGCCAATGTCGCTGTCATCTATGCCACAGCACCTTTCGTCACGGCGCTGCTGGCCTGGGTTCTGACGCGCGAACCCTTCCGGTTGCAGACGATGGTCGCCGCCGCAGTGTCGCTGTGCGGCGTGGCGATCATGGTCTGGTCCGGCTTCGGCACCGGCAATCTGTTCGGCGACGGACTGGCACTGCTGATGACCATCGGCAGCGGCCTTTACATGATCATGGTTCGCGCCTTCCGCGACACGCCCGTGGTGTGGGCCGGTGCGGTGTCGGCATTCCTGTTGTTCGTGCTCGGTTGGTTCGTCACCGATCCGCTGGCGGTTTCGCCGAGAGATGCCGTTCTGCTCACCACTTTCGGCGCGTCCTTCGCGCTGTCCTCGATCCTGTGGACGGAGGGCGCACGACTCATCCCGCCGGCCGAATCCGGGCTTCTCGGTTCGGCCGAAGTGCCGTTCGCGATCCTGTTTGCCTTCCTGTTCCTGGGCGAGATTGCACCAGCCGCCAGCATGATCGGCGGCGCCGTCGTGCTCACCGCAGTGTTCGCCCATGCGGGGCGGGATTGGCTGATGGCGCGCTCGCAACGCATGGCGTCAAATATTTCTTAAAAAAGCGACACAGTCATGGAACCATCATCCGGGTCAGGCATTATTGCTGCGACGGGCCATCCCCAAGTCCCCCCAAACCCCTCGGCCCGTCCTACTCCAAGCCGACCGTAAGGTCGGCTTTTTCTTTGCCGCTTGCCGACCGCAAGGTCGGCTTTTTCTTTGCCACTTGGGACCGCAAGGTCGGGTTCGTTGGGTATTCAGCCCGACAAGGCAAGGTTGGCGCTGAGCAGGGTCGCCAGATCGGCTGCCGATCCATCGGCACCGGCGCGCAGCCGGATGGCGAACTCAGCCAAAGGCACCTGCGGCAGGCCAAGCTGGCGCGGCGCCTCGACAATCCCGGAATGGGCAAAGCGAGCCGTTCGCAGCGTCAGTGCGACACCGGCGTTCACGGCTGTGCGCAGGCCGGCCAGACTGGCGCTGCCGGCAGCAATGCGGTAGCGGCGGCCGGCGGCATCGAGTGCGGCAAGTGCCGCTTCGCGAAAAACGCAATATGGATCGAGCAGCGCCAGCGG
>NZ_RZQA01001489.1:0-744 GCF_004022915.1 Mesorhizobium sp. M7A.F.Ca.US.006.04.2.1 | reverse complement strand
TCTCGCTGCTATCCATGGCGGTATCTCCGTTGCGCCCGATGCCACAGGAACAGGACAAGGGCGGCAAAGCCGATCAGCACTGTGCGCCCATATTCGAGCGATTCGTAGCTGGTGTAGGCGATGGCGCTGAGGAAGCTCAGCGCGGCGACGAACGGCGCGGTCATGAAATAGGCGGCGAACACCGCATAGGCGCCGTTCAGCGCCAGCAGCCACAAGCCACTGGCGAGCGGCATCGCCCAAGCCGATGGCTCCGCCGCCAGGGCAGCACCTGCCGGCATGAGAAAGAAGCAAAGCGACAATTGCAGGGGCAGCCGCGCCAGCCGCAGCCACGTCCTGACAAAGCCGATTGGAGCCGTGCGCAGTACCGGCGAGCCGAGCGGATGGAAGCGCGCGCTCAGCATGAAGACGAGAAGGCCGCCGGTCAGGCCCGCCATTGCCGCCGGCACCGCATCGTGACGAACGAAGCTGATGGCGGCGGAAAGCACCGCGACGACACCAAAGAAGGTGGCCGCGCCCACCAGTCGCCAGGAAAAGGGCACATGGCCAGCCGGCAAACCCCAGGCCCAGCTGGAGAGCCAGGCTGGTGCGGAACGATCGAAGGCACCGAGCCAGGGCCGGCGCCCGCTTGGATCCCTCGCCAGATCGGAATTGTTGATGGGGACGAGGTCGCGAGCGCACTGCAGACGCAGGACGGCCGCCGCGCAAAAACCGGCGCCATCCTGTTTGGCGCCGAGACCCCAGACC
>NZ_RZQA01001488.1:0-744 GCF_004022915.1 Mesorhizobium sp. M7A.F.Ca.US.006.04.2.1 | reverse complement strand
GATCTACACCGATCCCAAGCAGCCCGCGGTGGCCAGCCAGATGTTCCTGGTCGAGGATTTCGTGCCGGATCGCATCGAATTCGACATGAAGGCCGACAAGCAGGAAATCGCCCAGGGCGAAACCGCCAACATCGACATTGACGGCCGCTTCCTCTATGGCGCGCCGGCAGCAGGCCTGGCGCTGGAAGGCGAGCTGACGCTGTCGACGTCGCGCGACTGGGACCGTTTCCAGGGCTTTTCCTTCGGTCTCGCCGACGAGCAGTCGGCCGAACCCACGGTCACCCCCCTCGCCGATCTGCCGGTGGTTGGCGATGACGGCAAGGTGACCTTCCCGGTCTCCGTCGACCAACTGCCCTCGACCACCAAGCTGGTCGACGCCAAGGTGACGGTCAGGATGCGTGAAACCGGCGGCCGCGCCATCGAGCGCTCGCTCAACATCGGCATCCGCCCGCAGGGCCATATGATCGGCATTCGTCCGGATTTCGCCGACAATGAAGTGCCGCAGGGCGGCACGGCCAAGTTCAGCCTGATCGCCGTCGATCCCGACGGCAAGCGTGAGGCGCTGAAAGGCGCGCAATGGACGCTGGTCAAGGTCGAACGCAATTACCAGTGGTACCGCTCCAACAATTCGTGGAATTACGAGCCGGTTACCTTCACCAAGTCGATCGCCAACGGCCAGGTCGACCTCAACGCCGACGGCGACGCAACGGTCTCCGTGCCGGTCGATTGGGGTCAGTACAGGCT
>NZ_RZQA01001487.1:0-745 GCF_004022915.1 Mesorhizobium sp. M7A.F.Ca.US.006.04.2.1 | reverse complement strand
GCCGTGCGCGGCATCGTCGACGGCGACTGGCGCGTGGTCGGCTGGGTCACATCGGGCGGCTATGCGCATTATGTGCAGAAGTCGATGGCGCAGGGTTATATCCCCGCAGCGCTTGCCGAGGACGAAAGTGCCGGGCTGTTCGAGATCGAGATCCTCGGTCACCGGCGCCCGGCCCGCATCAATGTCGAAGCGCCCTTCGATCCGAGCGGCGAGAAGATGCGGACCTGAGGTTCGACGATGGACAGCGCGGGGCCGAAGGGCAGCTTTGGCCGCCACCGCAAGATCATGCCGTTCGAGCCGGGCTCGATCGAAGCTTTGCGCGACGCCTCCCGTCAGAAGGCGGGTTCGCTCAATCAGCATGTGCTGGGCTATGGCCCGCGGGCCGAGGCTGAGTGGGCGGCGGCAGGCATTGCCGCGCCCGACCTGGCGGCGATGCGAAAATACCGGCTGGAGCGTATCCGCGCCGAGTTGAAGCGGCGCGGCTATGCCGGCGCCCTGCTCTACGACCCCGTCAACATCCGCTACGCCACCGACAGCACCAACATGCAGCTTTGGGTGGCGCACAATCCGACGCGGCATTGCTTTATCGCCACTGAAGGCCCGGTGGTGCTGTTCGATTATTTTTCCTGCGAGCACCTGTCCGACCATTCCGGCGTCGTCAACGAGGTGCGGCCGGCGGTGTCGTGGATGTATCTCTATGGCGGTGAGCTGACCGAGCAAAAGGTCCGCCGGTGGGCCGCCGGGA
>NZ_RZQA01001486.1:0-746 GCF_004022915.1 Mesorhizobium sp. M7A.F.Ca.US.006.04.2.1 | reverse complement strand
GCCCTACAACCGCTCAAATCCGACCATCACCGTCACGGCAATCCAGGTCTCGGCCGATGCGACGAGGGCACTGGTGGTGTGGTCACGCAAATTGGTAGCCGGCGTCGCCAGCCCTGGCGCCGCCGCCACCACCGAGACAACGATCCCGGCGTCGCTCAGAGTCGCCAACACTTTTCTCATCCGCGTTGAAAGCAACCTCGGCTATACGCCGGTCATCGCGTGGAGCGCGAGCAGTCAACAGAAGCTTGGGCTGACCTCGGCTTTCAGCAACATAACCATGGGCGAAACCTATTTTCTGCGCCCCCGCAGAAGCGTGACGATCCCTTGCAGCGACTGTTGAACAGAGGCAGCCAGGCGTGCGCAGGCCGCTCCAGCTACTGCTGCGGCCCACGGTCCGAAACGAAGCGCACGATAGCAGCGGCCATCTCGTAGTCTTTTGGCGCCACGGTGGCGAAGCCGCCGGAATGTTTCGATTCCAGGAGATCGTAGATATCGGGCGTCGTCGACTTGAGGTTGGTGAGGAACACGGCAAGCCGGCGCTTGGCTTCGGGGTCGAGATCGCTGCGGACCGCATGGGGGCCGTATCTCAACAGGCCCGACGTCCATACGATCCGAAGCGCCGTCACCGAGAGCCCTGCCGCCTCCAACCTCGCCTGCGTGCCCGACGGTTCTCGCGGGCCGTCGGCAGCGGCCGTCACCCAGCCGAACAGGCCATCGGCTTTGCCGTCGACCAGCATCGTCTCGGC
>NZ_RZQA01001485.1:0-748 GCF_004022915.1 Mesorhizobium sp. M7A.F.Ca.US.006.04.2.1 | reverse complement strand
GACTCAATCGGGCGTTGGCCCGTTGTCGCTCCGGTCTCTGCGGTTCTGAAGCCAACACATGCGCTGACGGGAGTCGCCATTCATCTTGATGATGGCGGACCCTTATCAACAATGCACCCGCGCCACCGCCGGGTGCTCCTGGTCCGGGTTCACTGCGCGCACGGCACTCGGCAGTCGGACGCAACTGCAGGAAATGGAACCAGATCGGCCGTGCGACGTCATAGAAGCAGGTGCCCATACGGGAGTGTGACCTCCATGATCAGGCTCGTTCTTGTCGCGGTCGCCATGCTCGTCATGGCATGCGATGCAACGGCGGCGGCAAAACTGGACGCGGCCGCCGTCAACAACGCCCAATTTGACGGCAGCGAAGCGAAAGGCGTCAGTGCGACCGTGCTGAAGGCGCAAATCCTCTTGGATCGTGCACGCTTCTCGCCAGGCCTGATCGATGGCCGCCAAGCAGAGAACTTCACCCGGGCAGTCAGTGCGTTCCAAGCGGCCAACGGATTGCCTGCCGACGGCAAGCTCACCCGCGAGACATGGGACAAGCTGGTCGCGACCTCCTCGCGCCCCGCGATTGAGACCTACGATTTGACACGCAAGGATGTGCATGGGCCGTTCACCAGGCGAATTCCGGCACGCATGGAGAGGATGGCCCGCCTGCCCAGGCTGGCTTACCACAATGCCTTGGAAAAGATGGCGGAGCGCTTCCACATCAGCGAGCAACTGCTTGAACGGCTCAATCCCGGCA
>NZ_RZQA01001484.1:0-748 GCF_004022915.1 Mesorhizobium sp. M7A.F.Ca.US.006.04.2.1 | reverse complement strand
TATCCGAAAAACCTCAACGCCGCCTTCGCGGTGGCGCTCGCTGCAGGTATCGACAAGGTCACCGTAAGCGTGGTTGCCGATCCGAAGGCTGCCGGCAACACACATGAAATCGAGGTCGAGAGCACCGCCGGCACGGCTTCCTTCCGCCTCGTCAACACGCCCTCAGCCAGCAATCCGAAGACCTCGATGCTCACGGCGCACAGTCTCGTCGCGGCGCTCGGCGAGCTGCTCGACAGGGAGGGCCTCAGCTGATGCCCTTCTTCACCGCCGCCGATGGCTGCCGCATCCACTACCAGACATCGGGAATCGCCGGCCCGCGCCTCATCCTCATCCCCGGACTTGGCGGTGACGGAAGGTTCTGGGCCGGCGTGGTACGCCTTCTCGAGGCCGACCATCGCGTCATCGTCACCGACCATCGCGGCGCCGGTCGCAGCGATCGCCCCGAACGCCCCTATTCCATTCCCCTGATCGCCAGCGACATTGCCGGCCTGCTGGCGCAGACGGGCGGTCCCGCCCATATTGTCGGGCATTCCACTGGTGGCGCCATCGCGCAGGTGCTGGCGCTCGATCATTCGGAACTTGGCCTGAGCTTCACGATCAGCAGTTCCTGGGCGCGAGCCGACAGCCGTTTCCGCACGCTCTTCAGCGCTCGCGCCGAACTGCTGGAGGCCGGCCTGGCCGAGACCTATCAGCGCCTCGGCCATGTGCTCTGCCACGAACCGTCCTACCTCGAAACGCATGCCGGGGA
>NZ_RZQA01001483.1:0-754 GCF_004022915.1 Mesorhizobium sp. M7A.F.Ca.US.006.04.2.1 | reverse complement strand
ACGTCAGCACCGAATACGGCGCCTACAAGGCCAATCTGGAACCGGGCGACTATATCGTCGTGGCCAGCGACGGCCAGGCCAAGACCGAGCAGAAAGTCAAGATCGAGGCGGGCCAAGTCTACGCGCCTCTCTTCAACTTGAATGCCGGCACGCTCATCATCCATCCGCGACCGAGCGAGGGGGCAGATGTCGTCGATGGCGCGGCCATCGTCATCGATTATCCGGGTGCTGACATGCCCGCCACCTTCTATGGGACCACGAAAGCCGTGTTGCCGGCCGGCGACGAGAAAGTGACGGTCACGATCGGCCAGGGCGTGGCTACCGAAACGATTCCGCTGGCTGCCGGCAAGACCGTGGAAAAGGACATGATTGTCGGTGTCGGCCATGTCGTTGCCAATGCTTATTATGCTGCCGGCGGCGACAAGGCGGACGGTTCAGGCATCGGCTTCAAGGTGCTCAAGGCAAAAAAGAAGATCGATGGAACCAGGGACGAGGTGACCTATGCCTACGGACCCGACAGCAAATTCGATCTGCCGGCCGATGACTATGTCTTGATTGCGACGGTTGATCTCGCCGTTGTCGAGCAGCCGTTCACCGTCAAGGTCGGCGAATTTCAGGATCTGAAAATCGCAATGAATGCCGGCGTGCTGGCGATCACCGCGCCGGGAGCCTCGAAGATCGAGATTTTCGAGGCCAAAAAGGACATCAACGGCAACCGCAAGTCGCTTGGCTATGCATTCGACCAGAAGTACCA
>NZ_RZQA01001482.1:0-756 GCF_004022915.1 Mesorhizobium sp. M7A.F.Ca.US.006.04.2.1 | reverse complement strand
TCCTTCGGCGATGCCATCGCCCGGTACCGCCAGGACATCATCGATCGTTATGCAGCGCTCGCTGAAAGCCAGGGGCTCACGCGCGACGCCGCTGCGTGGTTCGCCGACCACCGCGGCGAGATCGAAATGCCCGCTCTTAATCCGTTCGCCCAGGCAATGTCGCTGACCATCCTCGCCGAATACGGCCGCGCGCCGGACTGCGTAGAGGCTTTGGGGGCACTCAACCGCTGGCCTGGCCGCACCAGCATGCCGATCGCCGAGTACCTCGGACACTGGGAGGCGAGTTGTGTCGAATTGCGCGCTTCGCCCAGATTGCCGATCCGCCTGCGTGATCTGCTGCACGTTTAACAGCGGGCCAAGTGAAGAGCGCTTAGGCCGGTAGGCGACGGACCGGCTTAGCCTGCGCTCGATGACCGTGTCCGGTCAAAGACATGTCGGTCGTTTCCTTGCTCGCGGGCTCACACGCACATTGGCGTTATGATATGGCATCTCGGCTCGCGGCGCTTTTCGGCGCCGAGTCCGCCATCGTGAGCTCTGGCAGGACTGGTCAGGCCGCGCGACATGCAACATGGGCCGGAATCGCGACCTGAGCGCGATACCCATCAACTTGTCGAACTCGAATTCATGGCTCGATTCAATCGTGTGCGTGGAATTCGGTTCAAAGCGGTAGTCGACAGATTGAACCGGAAGAGTCTGGCGGCGTTATCGGGTCTGGAATGGCAATCCTTTGGAGGACGAAATGGCCAGTACTGGAAC
>NZ_RZQA01001481.1:0-759 GCF_004022915.1 Mesorhizobium sp. M7A.F.Ca.US.006.04.2.1 | reverse complement strand
CCGGAATCCTGACCGGCCTCGAATGGGCCGCGGCCAACAGGTCTTGCAAGGCGATCGTCAGCGCTGCCGGTGACACGCCTTTCCTGCCGTTGGACCTTGTCGAGCGTCTGGCAGGGGCCGCCGATCAAAGCCCCGGTTCTATTGCCGTTGCCCGCTCGGCCGGCAAGCGGCATCCGACCTTCGCGCTGTGGCCGATCGGCTGCCGCGATGCCTTGCGGCACTTTCTGGTCGATCAGGATATCAGGCGGGTTTCGGCTTTCATCGACCGGCAGGGTTTTGTCGAGGTGGAGTTCCCGGTTCCGCCATCGGCGGGGATCGACCCTTTCTTCAACATCAACGAACCGGACGATCTTGTGTCTGCCGAGCGTCTGTTGCAGAGCATCAAGCCATGAACAGACGCGTCTTCGGCATCACCGGCTGGAAGAATTCCGGCAAGACGACTTTGACCGAGAGGTTGGTCAGCGAATTGGTCCGGCGCGGCTGGAAGGTGTCGACGGTGAAACATGCCCACCATGACTTCGACATCGACAAACCTGGCGCGGACAGCTTTCGCCACCGGCAGGCCGGCGCCACCGAAGTCGCGATCGTCTCCGGCGTTCGCTGGGCACTGATGCACGAGCTGCGCGGCGAGGATGAGCCGACATTGGAGACTGTCCTGTCGCGGCTTGCCCCTTGCGACCTCGTGCTGGTCGAAGGCTACAAGCGCGAAGCCCACAGCAAGATCGAAACCCGCCGGCTGGATGCGAAGGACCGTACGCC
>NZ_RZQA01001480.1:0-760 GCF_004022915.1 Mesorhizobium sp. M7A.F.Ca.US.006.04.2.1 | reverse complement strand
ATCCAAATGATACCAGTACTTCGTGCAAGGAGAGCCCTTATGTCCAAACCCAAAATTGCCATCGTCGTCGGATCGACGCGCGCCGCTCGTTTCGCCGATGTGCCAACCCAGTGGATCGCCAAGATCGCCAAGTCGCATGCCGACATCGATGTCGAGATCGTCGACCTTCGCGACTTCCCGCTGCCGTTCTTCGACGAGGTCGCATCCTCCGCATGGGCGCCGTCGCAGAACGAAGTGGCACAGCGCTGGCAGAAGAAGGTCGCCGAATTCGACGGCTTCATCTTCACCGCCGCCGAATACAATCATGGCCCGACGGCGGTGCTGAAGAATGCCATCGACTACGCCGCCAATGAATGGAACAAGAAGCCGGCCGGCTTCGTCGGCTATGGCAGCGTCGGTGGCGCTCGCGCCGTCGAACAGCTCCGCCTTCATGCCGTCGAATTGCAGATGGCGCCGGTCAAGTCGGCCGTCCATATCGCCTGGGGCGATTTCCTCGCCGTGCGCCAGGGCGAGAAGAAGCTGGAAGACCTCGAGCATCTGAACCAGGCCGCCACGGCGCTGGTCAACGACGTTGCGTGGTGGGCCAAGGTGCTCAAGGCAGCGCGTCAGGCCGACGCCGTCGCCGAGGAAGTCAAGGCGGCCTGACCGCCGGTTCGAATTATCCTCCCAAGGCTCCGGCGCGGCGCTTGCGCCGCCCTTTTTCAATTCTAACGGCTCAAACCGAAAGCTGGCGCCGGATCGGACGACGCGGCCGACACCG
>NZ_RZQA01000147.1:0-9581 GCF_004022915.1 Mesorhizobium sp. M7A.F.Ca.US.006.04.2.1 | reverse complement strand
TCGGCCACGACAAGCACTTCCAACGGCCCGGCGATCATGTCGATGCCGACGGTGCCGAAAACCTGGCGCTTGGCTGCCGCGACAAAGTCATTGCCCGGGCCGACGATCTTGGCGACCGGCCGGATTGTCTCGGTGCCATAGGCGAGGGCGGCGATCGCCTGCGCGCCGCCGACGCGGTAGATTTCGGACACGCCTGATATGTCCGCTGCCACCAGCACCAGCGGATTGATGATGCCGCCCGGCGCCGGCACGACCATGACGATGCGCTCGACGCCGGCCACTCTGGCCGGCACGGCGTTCATCAGCACCGAGCTCGGATAGCTCGCCGTACCGCCCGGCACATAGAGCCCGACGGCCTCGATCGCCGTCCAACGCCAGCCGAGCTCGACGCCGGCGGCATCCGTATAGCGATCGTCCTTCGGCCGCTGCCGTTCATGATGCGAGCGGATGCGGTCGCGCGCGAACTCCAGCGCCTCGATCGTCTTTGGGTCGGCCGTTTCGTAGGCGGTTGCGATGTCTTCCTTAGACACGGCAATGCCGAGGCCGGTCAAATCGGCGCGATCGAATTTCCGCGTATAGTCGATCAGTGCCGCGTCGCCCTCCGCGCGCACGCGCGCGATGATGTCGCGCACCGCGGCATCGACATCGGCGGAGACCTCCCGCTTGGTCGTGAGGAAGGCGGCGAAACGTTGCTCGAAATCGGTATCGGACTGACGAAGCGTGATGGCCATCGGACGCTCAGGCCTTGTGGATGGGGCGCGAGGTGGCTTCCCACGCCCCGCCGATGTCGGCAAGACGGGCCTCGATGCACTCGACGTCGAGCATGATCGCACCGCCGCCCGAGAAGATCAGCTCGACGATGCCGGCCGGCTTGCTGATCTCGATGAAGCTGATCGCCAGCAGCGACAGGACTTCGGCAGGCTTGTCGCGGTCAATACCGCTGGTCTTGGCCCCGAGCACGCGGTCGAAATGCAGCACGGCCTGCCGTCGCTCATTATGCTGGCGAAACAGGCCGGATTTTGCCTCCCAGACGAAACGGTTCATGGTCAGCAGGAAACGCTTGGCCGCGGGGAGGAATTCGAGGTCGCTGACTTTCAGCACGGCATCCTGGACATGAGCCGAAACGATGCTCAGATCCTGGTCGTCGAGCGCGATAAGCTTAAGGGCGGTCATACGGATTTCGCACCTGAAGGTTGATTGTTCAGCCTTCTGTTAGGCGGTCTTGGCGATCGGTGCAACCGCACCAGCAGCTGCAGCTCTGCGCTGCCCCTCATCGCCCTGCCGGGCACTTCTCCCCGGATAGTGACGGGGAGAAGGACGCTGCCGCGAAGGATTTCGCCAATCTCCTGCGTTGCTAGAGAGGAGCCGAGGTCGCGGGCTACGCCGAAATCCGTTCGATCACCGCACCGCAGTTGGACAGCTTTTCTTCCAGCCGCTCGAAGCCGCGATCGAGGTGGTAGACGCGGTTGACCGTGGTCTCGCCTTCCGCCGCCAGGCCGGCGATGACCAGCGAGACAGAGGCGCGAAGATCGGTCGCCATGACCGGCGCGCCCTTCAGCTTCGGCACGCCGTCGACGATCGCCGTCTGGCCCGAAAGCGTGATGTGAGCGCCGAGCCGCGCCAGTTCCTGCACATGCATGAAGCGGTTCTCGAAGATCGTCTCGGTGATGCGCGACTTACCCTTGGCCATGGTCATCAGGCCCATGAACTGCGCCTGCAAATCGGTCGGGAAGGCCGGGAAGGGTGCTGTCGTCACGTCGACCGGCGAAATGCCGGCGCCGTTGCGCCTCACCCGGATGCCGGAATTGGTCGGCGTGATCTCCGCACCCGTCTGGGCGATCACGTCCAGTGCGGTCTGCAGCAGGTCCGCACGCGCGCCTTCGAGCACGACGTCGCCGCCGGTCATGGCGACGGCCATCGCATAGGTGCCGGTCTCGATGCGGTCGGGAATGACGCGCACGCGCGCACCGGAGAGCGATTCGACGCCGTCGATGGCAATGGTTGGCGTGCCGGCGCCGGAAATCTTCGCGCCCATGGCGTTGAGGCACTCGGCCAGATTGACGATCTCGGGCTCGCAGGCGGCATTTTCCAGCACCGTCTCGCCCTTGGCGAGTGCCGCGGCCATCATCAGCACATGGGTGGCGCCGACCGAGACCTTCGGGAAGATATAGCGGTTGCCGACAAGGCGGCCATTCCGGGTCTTGGCGATGACATAGCCGGTGTCGACGTCGATATCAGCGCCCAGCGCCTGGAGGCCCTCGAGGAACAGATCGACCGGCCGCGTGCCGATGGCGCAACCGCCCGGCAGCGACACTTTTGCTTCGCCCATGCGGGCCAGCAGCGGGCCGATCACCCAGAACGAGGCGCGCATCTTCGACACCAGCTCGTAGGGCGCTGTGGTGTCGACGATGTTGCGGGCGGAGAAGTTGATGGTGCGCGAATAGCCCTCATTCTGCTTCTCGCGGCGGCCATTGACCGAATAATCGACGCCGTGATTGCCCAGGATGCGGATCAGCTGCTCAACATCGGCCAGATGCGGCACGTTTTCCAGCGTCAGTGTGTCGTCGGTCAAAAGCGAGGCGATCATCAAAGGCAGCGCCGCGTTTTTCGCGCCCGAGATCGGAATGCTTCCGGAGAGCTTGTTGCCCCCGACAATTCTGATGCGATCCATGGAAGAACGTCCCTCTCGGCCAAAAAAGGGCCGGTTCAATCGTTTGAGTAGCGGCCCGTCTAGACCATTGGCCAATCTGGTTCAAGAAATAGGATTTCGCCCACCCCAGGCCAAGAGTGACCTATTTGAGTTAATCTTTTTGTATTTTCTTCGATGCAGCGAGCCCGTCCGGGCGCAGGTCGGCCTCGCCGGTCCGCCGCGAGCGCGACTGCGCCTTGCGCTTCTGCAGATTGGCGCGCAATTGCTCGGCGAGCCGATCCTTGCGGATTGTTGCGCTGCTTTTCGGTGGACCATCCTTTTTCACTGGAATTGTCTTGTCGTCCATCGCCCCATCCCGCCGGCGACCCACCAGCTTGCTGTTCAGGGATAGCCAACATTGTGGCACTGCCATGTCATTAAAAGCCATCCGGCAAAGCCTTTCACAGAAGCGTTGCACTTGGCCTTGCGCTTGCCGGTTCGATATGGCAGAAGCCCCGCCATCAGCGGCTGCGGTAGCTCAGTGGTAGAGCACTCCCTTGGTAAGGGAGAGGTCGAGAGTTCAATCCTCTCTCGCAGCACCAGTTTCCAACATCCCTGTTGCCGCACGATCGTCCTCTGCATTTGCGAGGGCGAGGCGGGTACATGGGATGGCGCGGCCCTCGTGCCGGCAGACCCGATCAGCGGTTCATTGCTTCAGAAAATGGCTGCCACAGGCAAATCCAGCCGAAGCGCATTCCGGCAAGACACGATTCATTAACCAAGATGCTATTCATCGACATGACGTATTGTGGCATGGATGCCCGTCTTCGCCGGTCAGATCCATGCTTGTCAGGAAGAGGGCCGAAAGGCTCCTGATCTGGGCGGAAATCTAAATCGCCCGAAACAAAAGAACGTGCAAGGCATGAACGTGAGCGAAAACGTGCAAAACGCCCCCGGTGCTTCCCGTCTTTGGACCCTGCCTGCCATCATCGCAGCGTTCCTTTGCCTGTGCGCTACCGGCGCGTTCGCGGAGACGCGTGCTTTGAGGATTCAACATCTCCATACGGGAGAGAAGGCTGAAATCGTCTTCAAGCGCAATGGGCGCTATGATCCGGCGGGATTGAAGAAGATCAATCTCATGCTGCGCGACTGGCGTCGCAACGAACCGACGAAGATGGATCCGCGCCTGCTCGATCTTGTCTGGCAGGCCTATCGCGCCAGCGGCTCGACAGCCTATATCCATGTGGTCAGCGCCTATCGTTCGCCGGCGACGAACGCCATGCTGCGCAGCCGCTCGAAGGGCGTGGCCCGGGAGAGCCAACACATGGTTGGCCGCGCGATGGATTTCTTCCTGCCGGATGTGCCGCTGAAGAAGCTGCGCGACATCGGCCTCAAAATGCAGGGCGGCGGCGTGGGTTATTACCCCACCTCCGGTTCGCCTTTCATACACATGGATGTCGGCAATGTGCGGCATTGGCCTGGCATCAGCCGCCAGGAACTCGCCAGGGTATTTCCGAACGGCAACACACTGCATGTGCCGAGCGACGGCAAACCGCTGCCCGGCTATGAGCAGGCGTTTGCCGCCTACAAATCGCGCAAGGGCGCCGGCACGCCCAACATCGAGCTGGCAAGCGTCGACGGCGGCCAACGCAGGCCGCGTGGCCTGCTGGCGACGCTCTTGGGCGGGGGCGGCGCAGACGAGTCCGACGATGTCGCGGAAGCGGTGCCGGCGCCACGCAAACCGGCGAGGTCCGTCGAACCCAGACCGGCTGGACAGGGTATCGCTATCGTGCCGCCGCAGGATGCCCAGCGGGCGGACATCCAGATTGCTGCCAGCGATCCAGGCGAAGAACCGCTTGCCGGGCAGAAGGGGAAGACGCCTGAAGCGATCGTCATGGCGATGGCACCGGGCTCAGTGCCGCTGCCGGCCTTCGCACCGCGAGCCGAGTTCACGGCACCCGTTCCCACCCCGGAAGCCGCACCGTTGGCAATCGCCGGCGCGTCCACGGCGCAGGCCGAGCTGGCCGTTGCCAAGCCGGACGCTGCGAATGCCGATGCCGCTGCCACGAGCGTCGCGCCGGAGATGATGGCGCTCAACGTCCCATTGCCGACATGGCGGCCGGAAAGCCAGTCAAGCCCGACGCGCCAGTTGGAAGCAGCCAAATCTGGCGATGCCATCGGTGTCTTGCTGGCCATGCATCACCCCGACGACGGGCTGGCCGGCGAGCGGATCGCGGCGCCTGCGTCAAAGCCAGAAGATCGCGTCAGGGCGAACCCCAAGGCCGACCGTGTCCAGCGGCGCCCCGATTCCGAGGCAGATCGCGCTGTTGCCGGTGGGGCCGCATCAACAGGGACGCCCATGATTGCCGCCAATTTCATCCGCACGGCGCCGGAGCATGTCTATCTCGATGGATTCCAACCGCGGGGACGGACGTCCGATCACCGCCGCTTCACCGGCTCCGCGGTGAAATTCCTGCCCATCGCCAGTTTCAAATAGAGGGCGAAAGCACCGTTCGATCCAGTGTCGAAATGTGTTGCGCCATATCGATGGCCGGGGCGGTCACGGGATTCGCAATGCCGAACCCTTCCGCGCTATGACACTTGGCGAGCAGCGCGCTACTGCAGCGGGCAGTCGGCTCGTTGCTGTCGGCCGCCATCCGTTGCCTTTCGAGCAGATCGCCCCGCGAACTTGCCAGGATCGTGGTGGCGGCGCAAACGTGCACGAGGCATATTTGGCCCCGCCGGCCGCAACCGGCGGGACTAAGCCACAGGCCGCCCAGCGGGCGAGTTCTGCGACACGGATCACGCCTGGTGAATCACCAACTCGCTGGTCATGGGAATTCCTCTAAGGGCGCCAAGCACCATGTTGTGCGAGATCGCGCGCTCATGAATTTTCTCCAGATCGGCGCGGGGCGCCGAAGAACACACGGTCGCGCTGAGGTGCAGGGACACGTAGCAATGCCGGGCGTCCACGGGCGCCGTGAGCCCATCAAGTCCGTCGAACTCGCCACGCGGGTCGAACACGCCTTCCGCGATGAAATCGACCGAACGAAGATCGACCCCCGCATGCGCTGCCAGCATCGGATAATCCGAGCCGGCGCACACAGCCGCCGCGGCAAAGATCTGCTCCCAGGGAAAGACGGCGGTCGGCGAATTGTCCTTGAGGCTCGCCGGTCGCTCCAGTAGCGGTGTTGTGTAAGGATCGCCTGATTGCGGGTCGAAGCGGTAGCGGGCACGATAGGTGCCACGCACCGCGTCACCGTGTTTCTTTAGCACGGACACGATATCTTTGACTGTGCTGACGGTTTCTCCGAAGACTACTGGCATCTTTACCTCCCTATAAAATGAGAATTCCACTCCCTATTCCGGTCCGCGGATGCCGACGACGGTTGCCGCGGCCTGGCCCCAATTCCGACAATGTGCCGACAAGGCTCGCGCTACTTGGCAGGCGCGGCAGCCTGAGCGTCGCCGCCGAGATCCTTCTTGAAGGTCTCAAAGTCGACCTGCATGCCGTTGAAGATTGTGCTCCAGTGCCGTGACAGAGCGGCGATAGCGACGGCCTCTTCGATCTCGTCCTCCGTTGCGCCCGCCTGTTTTGCGCTCTCGGTGTCTTCCCAGATGCAATACTGGCAGGGAATTTGTGCGGAGACGGCGAGCGAGATCAGGGCCTTGACCTTCGGCGGCAGGGCGGTTTCGCTGGAGAACTGCAGAGCCTTCACCTCTGCCCAGGCGCCCGGCAGCGCTGCTTTTGAAACCTGATGGAGAAAGGTCGGCACCGAGCCGAGCGTCCGCTCGACGTCCTTATAGGTGGCGTCGACCTCAGCTTGACCGGCCCAGCCTAAGCCTGATGACAACAATGTGGCGCAGACGACAGTCGATGCGAACGCCGTGTGAAGGAGGCGGCGCGAGCGGCTGGGCCCGAGCTCGCCGTGGTGTGCAATGGAAGCAACATGGGAAACTGCGAAGGCGAACATGATCTCTCTCCTCTTTGGAACCATTTGCGTCCGGGCCAGATGATGCCCGCGTGCTGTAAGGAGTCACGGACGGGAGAAAAAGTTCGATCAGTCGTCCTCGATTCTAGGCGGACGCGGCGAAAGATGAAGATGCAAGCGTCGGGCCTTGCCGTCTCGCTGAAAGATCACCAGGACGACACCCGGCGGGCAGTGGAAAGGGTCTTCCGGCGGATTGACGAATAGTCCCTCGATCACAGTGACCTGGCTGGCGCTGAGAATGCGCTGCGGTTCCAGGCGGACGCCGGCTTCCGTGTCGGCGTCGACTTCCCAGGCAAGGAATGAGCGACCCAGCACTGGTTTGCTCGTCCCGCGGACAAGATGCAGGTCCTCTGCAAAGTGCCCAAGGAAGCGGTCACGCTCGCCATGCTGGTTGAGCCCATTGAAAATTTCGGAGTAGAATCGCTGGCGCTCGCGAGACTGCGAGCGAGCCTCTGTGTCGGCAAGGCCCGCCGTTTCCAGCAGCATCTCGGCAAGCTTGCGTTTGGCTTGCGACAAACGACTGCGAACCGTCCCAATCGGGACACCCAGAATGGCGGCCAGTTCCTCGTAAGACTGATAGCTTCCGAAATAGCGCAACATGGCGGTAGCCTGCAGCGGCTCGGGAAGCTTGCGTAGGGCGTCCCAAACCCATTCGCGAAGCGCGACTTTCTCCAGCCGCTCCTCAATGCTTGCGCGTTCGTCTGGGCGGTCTGGAATGTCGGCGGTCAAGATCTCGCGTCGTCTTCGACGCAATTGTTGCAGGCAACAGCGGTGCAACACAGTGCGAAGCCAGCCACCGACGGCTTGCGGATCCTTGAGTTCGCCGATGCGCCTCAGCGCGATCAGGAAAGTCTCATGCACAGCATCTTCGGCGTCCGACCCATAGCCGAGCATGTTCAGCGCTATCGCATAGAGCCGTGCGCGATGACGTTCCAGCAGCAGGCCGAGGCAACCACAATCGCCGCCCCGAGCGGCAAGGGCCAGTTCGGCATCACTCGGCACGATATGAGTTTCGTAGCCCATGGGCTTAAGATGCATCAACTGGCGAAAAAGTTCGAATGCCAGTTCAGCTTTGTCACGATCCGTGTTCGGCGGGCACCAGTTCACCAATGACGCTTTGATGGGGTTTTGGATTGAGGTTATGACCCTCACTTCACGTCCGTAACAACCGGCCCCGGAACGGGGTCCGTGAGAACCAGGCTCGCCGCCAAGATACTCAAGCGAGATCGAAAGTGCATATGGCAGTGAGCAAGGATTGGATTCTGGCGGATGCGGGCGATCTACGCGGCTAGATTCAATCCTGTAAAACTTTTTCCAGATTTGACACCATTTCACAAAATTGTAAGATAATCATCTTCCGTCAGCGATAGGCGATGACCATGTCGATCCGCGAAGAACTGGCCAACACGACCGTGGCGTTCACCTCCGCGGAAGAGAAGATCGTCCAGGTCCTGCTCGCCGATTACCCAATGTCGGGGCTGGGCACCGCAACCCGGCTGGCACGGCGCGCCGGCGTCAGCGACCCGAGCGTGACGCGGCTGATGACCAAGCTTGGCTATGTCGGCTTTGCCGATTTCCAGGCACGCCTGCTCACCGAAGTCGAATCCAGGCTGCATTCGCCGCTTTTGATGATGGAAGCCAAGCGTCCGGGCGGCTCCAGCGAAGGCACCGCACTTGCCTATTTCCATTCGGTTTCCGACAGCCTGGAGCGTACGCGCACGGCTGTGCCGGTGCAGGCCTACACGCGCGCTGTCAACATGCTGCTCGAGAGCAAGGGCCAGGTCGTGCTGCTGGGCGGCCGGTTCAGCCGGCATATCGCCTCCATGCTGGCCGGCTATCTCCTGCAGTTCCGCTCCGGCGTGCGCGACATCGGTTCGTTGAGTCCCGCCGATTTCGACCTGTTGATCGACCTTGGCAAGCGCGACCTCCTCGTCGTGTTCGATTACCGGCGCTACCAGTCGGACGTGGTGAGCTTTGCCCAGCAGGCCAAGGAGCGCGGCGTCTCCATCCTGCTGTTCACCGACGTCTGGCTGTCGCCGATATCTGACATAGCGGACCTGACCATGGTCGCGGCGATCGACGCCAACTCGCCGTTCGACACGCTGGCGACGGCCGTTGCCCAGATGGAAACCGTCTTTGCCCACGCGCTGGAGGGCCATGGCGCCGGGGTGCGCAAGCGCATCGAGGACATCGAGAAGATCCGCAGCGCCAATGCGGTCACGCTCGATACCGTCCTATCGTCATCGGCCGACGACGCCGCCAAATCCAAAACCACAAGGAAGTAGTGTCGTTGCGCGCAGTGCAGCGATGCAAAGCGCCGCGACGCAGAAAAGGAAGCGACAATGCCCGACAACCAGACCTTCATCGACGCCGTGCAGGCTGAGATCGAGACCGATCGCGACTGGTTGATCGGCCTGACCCGCGACATGGTCCGCATCCCTTCGGTCAACCCCAAATTCGAGCCCAATCCGGCGATCAACCGCGAGGCGGATGTCCAGGCGCTGCTCGAACCGATCCTCAAGCAGGACGGGTTCAGGACAGAGCAATGGGATGCCTTGCCCGGGCGGCCCAATCTGGTCGGCGAATGGGCGGGAGACGAGAGCCGCAGCCTGATCCTGTGCGGCCATATCGACGTCGTGCCGGTCGGCGCGATGAAGGACTGGTCGGTCGATCCGTTCGGCGGCGAAATCACCAATGGCCGGCTCTATGGCCGCGGTGCCGTCGACATGAAGGGCGGCGTCGCCGCTTGCATCGCCGCCGCGCGCGCGATCCGCAAGGCGGGCATCACGCTGCAGGGCCGGCTCGCCATCCACTCGGTCGTCGATGAGGAAGCCGGCGGCTTCGGCGCCATGGACGCGGTGAAGAAGGGCAAGCTCGCCAAGGCGGTGCTGGTCGCCGAACCGACCTGGGGCGATGTCCTGCCGGTCGAAGGCGGGCTGGAATGGGCGCGGGTGACGATC
>NZ_RZQA01001479.1:0-760 GCF_004022915.1 Mesorhizobium sp. M7A.F.Ca.US.006.04.2.1 | reverse complement strand
TTGTTGAACATGACGCACACGGTGAAGCTGCCGACCTGACGTCCGCCGCGTGTGTATCCCCAGTCGGAAATATCGTCCCTGGTGAATTCTATGTTCTGGCCGAGGACGACGTTGTGCACTTCCTCCGGCTGGTTTGCCAATATGCCGACAAATCCGGTTTCGGTGCGGCGGAACGGTATGACCCAGAAGTGTTCGGTGACGTTGCCGTCCCGTACCTTGACCTTCAATTTGAACCTCTCTGTGTCGGCGGGAGGCGCCTCGGACAGTGCCAGGAAGTCGTCCAGGCTGGCGAGCGCCTGCGCGGTCGCCGCTGCCATCTCTGGGTCGCCGGGAGTGAAGATAATTGTTTTGTCGTCGCCCGGATCCGTGGCTTGTGCGCCGGCCAATCCTGGAGCAAACGCCAGCATCAGGGACATCGCAGTCCGGACTGCAAGCTTCATGGAAGGCCCCCCTTCATGTCAACGGTCGACACCATCCCGCATTCGACGTCGGTTTGCAACCGTAGCGCGAGTTTGATCAGCGTTGGCGTGGCGGTTTTTGAACTGATCCGCGAGACAAAATGTGTATCGACGATCGGTCAGCGCTCTGTTTCGTGATGCCGCCCGAGATGGATTGCGGCGGCTGCGTGGTGATCGAAAGCCGCCCGTCACAATCGGCCAAGTGACTCTTTTCGCGGACAGAAGTGCGTTCATTGGGGGAGCCGAAGCGGCCTGAAATGATCTAGGTCGCAGATAATGTGTCGGAATTAAGCCTATGATAT
>NZ_RZQA01001478.1:0-760 GCF_004022915.1 Mesorhizobium sp. M7A.F.Ca.US.006.04.2.1 | reverse complement strand
ATGATGGGCACCAGCTTCGTCGGCCAGCCCGGCGAAAGGCTGCCCAACCTCGACATTCCCGGCCTGACGGAAATCCCTGTGGTCGGCAGGCTGCTGTTTGGCCAGGATCCGATCTTCTACATTTCGATCGCGCTGACCGCCGCCGTCATGTGGTTCCTGTTCAAGACCCGCACCGGGCTGACGCTGCGTTCGATCGGCGACAGCCACACCTCGGCGCATGCGCTTGGCATCAAGGTCATCCGCTACCGATACCTCGCGGTCATCTTCGGCGGCGCCTGTGCCGGTCTCGCCGGCGGCCATCTCTCGCTGGTCTACACGCCGCAATGGGTGGAGAACATGAGCGCCGGCCGCGGCTGGATCGCGCTGGCGCTGGTGGTGTTCGCCTCCTGGCGGCCATGGCGGGTGCTGGCCGGCGCCTACATCTTCGGCGCGGTGTGGATCGGCCAGCTTCATGCACAGGCTTTTGGCATTCCAGTGCCCTCACAGTTCCTTTCTTCGCTGCCCTATCTGGCAACCGTCGTGGTTCTCGTTCTAATCTCGCGCAACAAGCGTCTGACGATGATGAACACGCCGGCTTCCTTGGGGCAGCCATTCGTTCCGGATCGTTGACAACAAAAACAAACGGGAAGCTCCAAGGCTAACTCAGAGAGGTAACACGATGAAAAAACTGCTTATTGCCCTGATGACCACGACCGCCGCCATGTCGCTGGCAGCGACGGCCGAGGCCGCGGACAAGCTGAAGGCCTGCTGGGTCTACACC
>NZ_RZQA01001477.1:0-763 GCF_004022915.1 Mesorhizobium sp. M7A.F.Ca.US.006.04.2.1 | reverse complement strand
ATTATCGACTTTCCTGGGCGTGACCCTGAAACTGTCGTTGCCGGGCGTCATGACCGGCTTCTCGCTGGTCATGATCCTGCTGCTCGGCGAATATCTGATCCCGACGCTGCTTGGCGGCGGCAAGGTGTTCTTCATCGGCAATGCGCTGGTCGACCTGTTCCTGCAATCGCGCAACTGGCCGTTCGGATCGGCCATCGCCATCACACTGGTGCTGGTATCGGTGGTGGTGCTGATTGCCGCAAACCGCATTTCGACCCGGGTTTCGGGCGCGCGCCGGGTGGATCTGATCTGATGCGGGCTTTCGTCATTGCGGTGTTCGCTTTCCTCTATCTGCCGATCGCGCTGGTGGTGCTGTTTTCTTTCAACGCCGGCCACCATGCCAGCGAGTTCACCGGCTTTTCGGTGCAATGGTACGGCAAGGCATTGGCGAACCCGTTCCTGGTCGAAGCGCTGAAGAACAGCCTGTTCATCGCCACCACCAGCGCCTTGCTGGCGGCGCTGTGCGGCACCGCGGCGGCACTCGGCCTGGCGCGCGTCGGCGTGCGGACCCGCGCGGTCTTCGACGCACTTCTGGGCGCCGCGATCGTCGTTCCGGGCGTCGTGATCGGCATTTCGACTCTGGTCGCGCTCGTCCAATTGTTCACCGTCGTCAATCCGTTCCTCGCCTCGATCTGGCCCGACGACCAGCCGCCGCGGCTGGTCGTCGGGCCAGATCGAGGCGAGGAACGGATTGACGACGGTGAACAATTGGACGAGCGCGACC
>NZ_RZQA01001476.1:0-767 GCF_004022915.1 Mesorhizobium sp. M7A.F.Ca.US.006.04.2.1 | reverse complement strand
GTCCTGCTTGTGACCGGGGCCATGCTTGTCGCGGTCGGCTTTGGTCACCGACAGCAGCCGCGAGCACAGCATCGGCGTCAGCGTCAGCGACACGAACATCGACGCCAGGATGGCGACCGTCACCACCACGGCGAACTCGTTGAAGATGCGCCCGATGACGCCGCCCATCAGCAGCACGGGGATGAAAACCGCCACCAGCGAGATCGAGATCGAGATGATGGTGAAGCCGATTTCGCGCGCGCCCTTCAGCGAGGCGTCGAAGGCCGACAGCCCGTCCTCCTCCATGTGGCGGAAGATGTTTTCAAGCATCACGATGGCGTCGTCGACGACGAGGCCGACCGCCAGCGTCAGGCCCATCAGCGAGATGTTGTCGATGGAAAAGCCGAACAGGAACATCGCGCCGAGCGTGGCGATCAGCGAGATCGGCACCGCCACGGCCGGGATGATTGTCGCCGTCACCCGGCGCAGGAACACGAAGATCACCATGATGACCAGGGCAATGGTGAGCAGCAGCGTGAACTGCACGTCGCTGACCGCCTGCCGGATCGAACTGGAGCGGTCGTTAAGCAGCTTGATGTCGGCGGCGGCCGGCATCTGGTCCTTGAAGGACGGCAGCATCGCCTTGACCTTGTCGACGACGTCGACAGTGTTGGCGTCGGGTTGACGCTGCACGGCCATGATGATCGCGCGGGTGCCATCGTACCAACTCGCCGTCGTGGTCGTCTGCACCGAATCGACCACGCGGGTCACCTCGCCCAGCCGTACCG
>NZ_RZQA01001475.1:0-770 GCF_004022915.1 Mesorhizobium sp. M7A.F.Ca.US.006.04.2.1 | reverse complement strand
GTATTGGGCTCAGCCACTGGAACGGCGACTATTTATGGCGCCGTGGCCGGAGGGCAGGGAACCGTTCCACCTGGAACCTACCTTTCGACATTCTCCGGTGCGCAGATCGAATTTCGCTATCGCTATACCTCCGGCAGCAGTTGCAGTACCGCCTCCGGTACGGTGGCGGCTGATCCGACTTTCACCATCAATGCGACGGTCGCCGCCAACTGCCTTGTATCGACGCAGAACATCGAATTTGGATCAAAGGGGGTACTTGACGGCAATGTTGATGCCACCGGCCAGGTCTCAGTCACCTGCACACCAGCAGCGGCCTACACGGTCTCGCTGAATGGCGGCACGACAGGATCGCCGCCGACAACTCGCAAGATGTCGAAAGGCGTGGAAACAGTGACCTATGGCCTCTGCAAGAATGCTGATCGAACTCAGCCTTGGGGCGACGCTTCCGTGCCCGGCAGCACAGTGCCGGGAACTGGAACTGGGGTCCCGCAAGTCTTCACGGTTTATGGTCGCGTCCCGCCGCAGGCTACTCCTTCCGCAGGCGTATACACCGACACGGTTGTCGTCACTGTGACCTATTGAGCGATGAAGGCCTTTCCGACAAGACCTTGGTCCGAATTGACATTTACCTGACCCGCTCGAATGATCCGGCCAATGCAGGGGCAGGGATCATGCTGGTAACAAGCATCGCGAACGGCACCTTCGAGCCGGAGGAACTGTCTCTTCTCCAGGGGCTGTTCGATATGCTTTGTGAGCTGCGCGGCATTAAC
>NZ_RZQA01001474.1:0-772 GCF_004022915.1 Mesorhizobium sp. M7A.F.Ca.US.006.04.2.1 | reverse complement strand
TGGTATTTGCGCTCGTCGCCGGGCAGGCTGACGGCTAACCCGGCTTTGGCCAGCACGTCCAGCGCCTGCTCTTTCAGGCGGCCTTTGGATGGGATCGCCAGCGTGATCATGGCGCCGTGTCCCGCAACGCCTCGATGCGGTCGAGCCAGACGGAAAAGCCGACGCCGGGGATCGGCGTCTTGGCGCCAAGCAAGGTCAGCAGCCGGTCATAGCGGCCGCCGCCGACCAGCGGCCGGTCGCCATTGTCCGCCGCGATTTCGAAAACCAGGCCGGTGTAGTAGTCGAGCGGGCGGCCGAACGCGGCGTCGTAGCGGATTTTATCGGCCGGCAAGCCATGCGCTTCGATCGCCTTGGCGCGGGCAGCGAACTTTTCCAGCGCGACATCGAGCGACAGCCCTGCGCCGGTGGCGAAGGTCTCCAGTGCCTGGGCCGCACCATCAAGCGGAACGTCGATCGCCAGAAAATCCTTCAGCGCGGAAAACGCCTCGCTCGACAGCCGAACGCTGCGCAATTCGGCTTTCTCGATCAGCCGCCGGGCAATGTCGGATGGCGAGCGTCCGGCGGACGCCGACAGGCCGGCCTCTTCCATGCCGCTGGCGATATGGGCGGAAAGACCGTCCAGATCACCGTCGAGGACCAGAGCGGCGACCGGACCTGAGAGCTGGCTGTTGCGCGGCGGGTTGGCGAGATCGGCGAGTGCCGCCTCAAGCATCGGCGCCGAGCCGAATGCGCGGGCAAGACGCATGCGCCAGCCGCGCGGCAGGCCAAGGGC
>NZ_RZQA01001473.1:0-775 GCF_004022915.1 Mesorhizobium sp. M7A.F.Ca.US.006.04.2.1 | reverse complement strand
CTGTTCGGTCACGAGAAGGGCGCCTTCACCGGCGCGCAGAACCGCTCGACCGGGCGCTTCGAGCAAGCTGAAGGCGGCACGCTGTTCCTCGATGAAATCGGCGACATGCCGATGGAAGCGCAGACGCGGCTGCTGCGCGTGCTCCAACAGGGCGAATACACGACGGTTGGCGGACGCACGCCGATCAAGACCGACGTGCGCATCGTCGCCGCCACCAACAAGGATCTGCGCACCCTGATCAACCAGGGGCTTTTTCGCGAGGATCTGTTCTATCGCCTCAACGTGGTGCCGCTCCGGCTGCCCGCGCTGCGTGAGCGCTCCGAGGATGTGCCCGACCTTGTCCGCCACTTCTTCAAGCTCGGCGAAATGGAAGGCCTGCAGACCAAGCGCATTTCTTCCGGCGGCATCGAGTTGATGAAGCGCTATCCCTGGCCGGGCAATGTGCGCGAACTGGAAAACCTGGTTCGCAGGCTCGCCGCGCTCTATTCGCAGGACGAGATTTCCGCCGAGATCATCGAGGCCGAGCTCAAGACCGGCGAACGTCCCGTGGTGCCGGGTGGCGGCAATCTCATTCCCGACGATTTGTCGATCGGCCAGGCGGTCGAGCACTTCCTGCAACGCTATTTCGCCTCGTTTGCCGGCGATTTGCCACCTGCCGGGCTTTATCAACGCATCCTGTCCGAGGTCGAGTTTCCACTCGTCCTGGCCTCGATGACGGCAACCCGCGGCAACCAGATCAAGGCCGCGGAACTGCTTGGTTTGAACCGCAACACGC
>NZ_RZQA01001472.1:0-780 GCF_004022915.1 Mesorhizobium sp. M7A.F.Ca.US.006.04.2.1 | reverse complement strand
ATCGGGAAGCGCTCATGCCATTCGTCACCATGCGGAGTAGCACGGCTGTTCGCGCCGGGAGCCGATGATGTCGGTGCCGGCGCGTGCGCGCCATTCCGGCTTCGACGATGTCGTCGGCGATGCGCCGATCGAAACGCTGGCGAGCGGCTTCGGCTTCCTCGAAGGACCGGTCTGGCATCCCTATGAGAAATGGCTGGTCTTCTCCGACATTCCGGAAAGCCGGATGTATCGCCGCAGTGCCGAGGGCGAGATCGAGCTGTTCCGCGAGCCGAGCCACAAGGCCAATGGCAACACGCTGGACCGCCAGGGGCGGCTGGTCACCTGCGAGCACGCAACGAGCCGCGTGACCCGCGCCGAGCCCAACGGCAGCGCAACAGTGCTGGCCACGCACCATCAGGGCAAGCAGCTCAACAGTCCGAACGATATCGTCGTTGCCACCGGCGGATCGATCTACTTCACCGATCCGGGCTATGGCCGGAGGGAGTTCTATGGCGTGCCACGCCCGCAGGAGCTGCCGTTCCAGGGCGTCTACCGCATCGATGGCGGCGGCGCCCGGCTGACATTGCTGGCCGACGATTTCGGGCAGCCGAACGGGCTGTGCTTTTCGCTGGACGAGTCGCGGCTGTTCATCAACGACACCGAACGCGGGCACATCAGGGTGTTCGGCGTCGAAGCCAATGGCGACCTCAATGGCGGCGCGGTGTGGGCAGTAACCGAGGGCGAGGGGCCGGGAGCGCCCGACGGCATGAAGATCGACAGCCGCGGCAATCTTTACTGCAC
>NZ_RZQA01001471.1:0-781 GCF_004022915.1 Mesorhizobium sp. M7A.F.Ca.US.006.04.2.1 | reverse complement strand
ATGCTCTTCCATGGCCAGCACCGACGTGGTCGGAATGACCAGACCAAGGAAGCCGTAGCCGACGAACAGCAGCGCCGCCATCACGTCGAGCCGGTCGATGCCCGTCGCCATCACCGCGAACAGCACCACCATCGTCGTGGCATAGCCGGTCACCGCGACGCGCACCACGCGTCGCAGGCCGAAGCGCTCGGCCAGCAGCCCCGTCATCTGCGACATGCCGATGAAGGCGACCGCGTTGATCGAGAAGAACACGCTGTAGACCGAAGGCGACAGGCCGTAATGGTCGATCAGGATGAACGACGAGCTCGACAGATAGACGAAGAAGCTGGCAATGCCGAAGCCGGCAATCGCCGTCAGGCCGAGGAAGTTACGGTCGCCCATCAGGAAGCGGTAGGCCGACAGCGCGGTGCCGAAGGAGGACCCGGCGCGATCTTCCACCGGCCGCGTCTCCTTGAGCGAGGTCGCCAGAAGGATGGTGGCCAGCAGAGCCGCGCCCGTCACCGTCCAGAACACGGCACGCCAGCCGAAATTCTCGATGATCACGCTGCCGGTCAGCGGCGCCAGGATCGGCGACACCGAAAATACCAGCATCAGCAAGGACATCAGCTTGGCAGCCTCATTGCCGGTATGCAGGTCGCGCACGATGGCGCGCGGAACGGCCATGCCGGCGCTGGCGCCAAGCCCCTGCAGGAAGCGGAAAGCGATCAGCCATTCGATGGTCGGCGCCATTGCCGAACCGATGCCGCCGACCATGAACAGCGCAAGGCCGCCGTAGAGCGGC
>NZ_RZQA01001470.1:0-782 GCF_004022915.1 Mesorhizobium sp. M7A.F.Ca.US.006.04.2.1 | reverse complement strand
GAGATCACCTGGGTGCGCGTCAGCCGGGTGAATTGTGCAAGGTAGGCAATCGCCACCGCGCAGACGACACCGCCGAGTCCCGGCCCGACGACGGCGACCAGCATCAAGGCTATCAGTATCTCCGGAAACGACCAGGTAAGATCGACCGCCACCATCACGATCCGGTCCAGGGCTCCACCGAAATATCCACACGCGGCACCGAGGAACAATCCCAGGAGCAGCGACAGGCCAATCGCCGTGGAACTGACGGTGAGCGAAGTGCGAGCGCCGAAGATCACACGCGACAGCACGTCGCGGCCCAACTCATCGGTCCCCAGCAGATGGCTCGTCGATGGCTGCTGGTTCATGATGGAGAGGTTCTGCTGGGAATCGCCATAGGGCGCCAACCATGGGGCGAGAAGCGCCGCGCTAATCAAAAGCAGCAGATAAACGCCCGCGACACACCCTTTTGGCGTGGCAAATGCGGACACAAACGCGGTGTATCGTTTGCGGGTCACGACTGGGATCTCCGCTGGCGAGGGTCAATGAAGGCTTGAGCGACGTCGCCCATGAGGGTGCCCAGGATGACAGCCATCGCAAGCATCAGCAGACAGCCTTGAACCAGCGGATAGTCACGCTGGTTCAGCGCGCGGATCAGCAGGCTGCCCAAACCAGGGCGAGCGAATACATATTCGGTTGTCACGGCGCCGCCGATGATCCAGCCAATACGAAGCCCCAGAATGGTGACGACAGGCAGCATGGCGTGGCGCAGAACATGCCGGATCTGGATACGGCACGGAGAC
>NZ_RZQA01000146.1:0-9596 GCF_004022915.1 Mesorhizobium sp. M7A.F.Ca.US.006.04.2.1 | reverse complement strand
GGCGACCTTTTCAGGCAGCGCCGTGTCGCTTGCCGTCATCACGGTCGTCTGCTCCGTCGTGACATCAGACGAATCGGAGGCGGCGATCGCCTTGCCGCTGGAGGCCGCGTTTACATCCGATGCGGTGGCATTGTAGCCGGGCATTCCGACCGACATTGCCGGGTCGCCAGCCGAAGTGCAGGAGGCCAGAAGCAAGGAGCAGAGCGCTGCCACAATGGCGCGGCGTTCTCCCTTTGCGAGGCTCCATCCTGCTGATTTCAAACTCAAATTCCCCCTCGATGTCCGGTCGGCATATCTTGGCGCGGCATGCATGCGTCGCTGCCAAGGTGACCTTTGTCTCCGATCCGGAAACGAGACCTGTGTCAAATCCGCAAGCCTGGAAGTATTTTTGCAGTGATTGCCGAATTACGGCCGCTTGATGGTTGACGACACCATTTCGCCCGCTTTTGGCGGCCCGTCAACTCACCACACATTACAGTCCGTTACACACGGACCTTCACATAGGTGCCCGGAGCATCACCCAAAGTTTTCATATGCTTGCCCGGTTTGCGGGCAGGCACGCGGGTGTTGTCCTTGGCCTCTATCCAGCCTTGCCAGTGCGGCCACCAGGATCCTGGATGGTCGGTGGCATTGGCTATCCACTGGCTGAAGTCGCCCGTCGGCGTACCCCCGGTCCAATACTGGTATTTGTTGGATGCCGGCGGATTGACGACACCGGCGATATGGCCCGACCCCGCCATCACATACTCGACCGTGCCGCCGAAATATTTCGAGCCGAGGAACACCGAAAGCGCCGGCGCGATGTGATCTTCCTTGGAGGCGAGGTTGTAGACCGGGATGGTGATGTCGCCGAGCGAGACCGTGCGGCCCGCCAGTTCCATCGTGCCTTGCGAAAGGTTGTTCTCAAGATAGCAGTTGCGCAGGTAGAAAGAGTGGTTGGCTGCGGCCATGCGGGTGGAATCGGCATTCCAGTAGAGCAGGTCGAAGGGCAGGGGATCCTTGCCGCGCATGTAGTTGTTGACGACATAGGGCCAGATCAGGTCGCCTGAGCGCAGCATGTTGAAGGCGGTCGCCATCTTGGTGCCGTCGAGATAGCCCTTTTCGCTCATCGACTTTTCCACTGCCGCGACCTGTTCTTCGTCGACGAACACCTTCAGGTCGCCGGCATAGGTGAAGTCGACCTGCGTGGTGAAGAAGGTCGCCGACTTGATGCGGTCGTCGCCCTCTTGCGCCATCAGCGCCAGGGCCGCCGCTAGGAGCGTGCCGCCGACGCAATAGCCGATCGCGTTGACGTCGCGTTCGCCGATGGCCTTCTCGACCGTGTCGAGGCCGTATTGCAGACCCTCGCGGATATAGGCTTCCCAGCTCTTGGTGCCGTGGCGCTCGTCCGGATTGACCCAGGAGATGACGAACACGGTGTGGCCCTGTTCAACCGCCCAGCGAATGAAGGATTTCTGCGGGTTCAGATCGAGGATGTAGAATTTATTGATCCATGGCGGGCAGATCAGCAGGGGCCGCTTGAGCACCGTCTCGGTCGCCGGTTCGTACTGGATGATTTCGGCGACGTCGCTGCGGCCGACCACTTTGCCGGGAGTGGTGGCGATGTTCCTGCCGATCTCGAAGGGCGAGTAGTCGGCCTGCCGCAGCTTCAGGTCGCCCTTGCCGGCGGCGATGTCCTCGGCCAGCATCTTCATGCCGCGCACCAGGTTTTCGCCGTTCGAGGCGACGGTTTCGCGGAACAGTTCCGGATTGGTCAGGATGAAATTCGACGGCGAGATGGCGTTGGACACCTGCTTGACGTAAAAGCCGGCCTTGTGGCGGGTGTGCTCGTCAAGACCTTCGGCGTGCTCGACCAGATCGGCCGCCCAGCGCGAGGTGACGAGATAGGCCTGCTTGAGGAAATCGAAGAAGGCGTTGCGGCCCCATTCCGGGTCGAGGAAGCGCTTGTCGCCGCGCTCCGGCTTGACCGCGTCTTCGGTGTCTTGCGCGGCGTTGCTGGTGCGCTGAATGGCGTTGGCCCAGACCGTCATATAGCCGGAGAACAGCCGCGTCTGCGCTTCCAGCGCGCGCTGCGGATCGGCAAGCCAGTATTCGCTGAGCTTGGAAAAGGTCTTCACCATATCGACGACGGGCTCGGCCACATGGTCGCGCACGTCGCCTTTTTCACGCGGCTCGGCCCAGGCGGAAGCGGCCTTGCCGGCCTGCTCGATCATGCGCGCCATGTTCAGGGCGAAGCGTTCCGGGTCCTTCACCAGATATTGCTCGACGGTCGAAGGCTGGTCATCTTCCGCTTTGCCCGAATCGGGTGTTTTGGACATGGTTGGCGGGGTTCCTCCCGAGGCCTTTTCTTGACATATTAACATGGGACATCCGACCGGGCCAATCTCGCTCTACCTCGGCTGCCAAGGAAACAATATGACGATTAATATTGGCGAGACTGTTTTTTTCGGTGCCGGACGTTTTTGCCGCATCGGCGCGGCGATCGTCCTCATCGGCATTGCCGGGTGCTCGAGCACCAACACGAATGGCCCGACGCCTGTCGCTGTGGGTGCGGGACCGAAGGATACCGGCACCTTCCCGAACCTGAACATCAAGCCGCAAGTGGCGGCGCCGCAGTTCACCGAAGCCGAGAAGAACGCCAAGCTCGCGCAATTGAAGGCGGATGAGAATGCGCAGGCGGCAAAGGGCGGCGGCCCCAAGGTCGTCAACCAGGCGGCGCTGACGGATCTGGCCAAGAAGCATGGCGACGAAACGCTGAAGCAGATCGAAGCCAAATGCGACCCCGCCCTCGACCCTACCTGCAAATAAGTATATAGCGCGCGCCCAACACCCCTTCGCTGTCTGGAACTGCCATGGAAGAATTTCACAAGGTTCGCCGGCTTCCGCCTTACGTGTTCGAGCAGGTCAACCGGCTCAAGGCCAGCGCCCGATCGCGTGGCGCCGACATCATCGACCTCGGCATGGGCAATCCGGACCTGCCGACGCCCAAGGCTATCGTCGACAAATTGTGCGAGGTCGTGCGCGACCCGCGCACGCATCGCTATTCCTCGTCGCGCGGCATTCCGGGCCTGCGCCGCGCCCAGGCCGCCTACTATGGCAGGCGCTTCGGCGTGAAGCTCAACCCCGACACGCAAGTGGTGGCCACGCTCGGTTCGAAGGAAGGCTTCGCCAACATGGCGCAGGCGATCACCGCGCCCGGCGACGTGATCCTGTGCCCGAACCCGACCTATCCGATCCATGCCTTCGGCTTTATCATGTCGGGCGGCGTCATCCGCTCGCTGCAGGTGGAGCCGGACGACGGTTTCATTCCGGCGCTCGAGCGCGGTGTCAAGCATTCGATCCCGAAGCCGCTGGCGCTGATCCTCAACTATCCGTCGAACCCGACAGCGCTGGTCGCCTCGCTCGATTTCTACAAGGATGTGGTCGCCTTCGCCAAGAAGAACGACATCATCATCCTGTCCGACCTTGCCTATTCGGAGATCTATTTCGACGGCAATCCGCCGCCTTCGGTGCTGCAGGTGCCTGGCGCGATCGACGTTTGCGTCGAATTCACCTCCATGTCGAAGACCTTCTCCATGCCCGGTTGGCGCATGGGCTTTGCCGTCGGCAACGAGCGGCTGATCTCGGCGCTGACGCGGGTGAAGTCCTACCTCGATTACGGCGCCTTCACGCCGATCCAGGTGGCGGCGGCACACGCGCTCAACGGCGACGGCGCCGACATCGCCGAGGTACGCGACATCTACCACAAGCGCCGCGACGTGATGGTCGACGCCTTCGGCCGCGCCGGCTGGACCATTCCGGCACCGGCGGCATCGATGTTCGCCTGGGCGCCGATCCCGGAGCCGTTCAAGCATCTCGGCTCGCTCGAATTCTCCAAGCTGCTCATCGAACATGCCGACGTGGCCGTGGCGCCCGGTGTCGGCTTCGGCGAGCATGGCGACGAATTCGTGCGCGTTGCTCTGGTCGAGAACGAGCACAGGATCCGGCAGGCGGCGCGCAACATCAAGCGCTTCCTGTCGACCAGCGCCAAGCAGCCCAACAATGTCGTGCCGCTCTCCGCTCACCGGTAAGCTTGCCGCACGCAAATTCGATCTGACTTTGAGGGACGTCGCCGGACATGGCTGAAGCATTGCGTGTTGGAATTGCCGGCCTCGGCACGGTCGGTGCATCGGTGGCGCGCGTGCTGCGCGACAAAGCGGTGGAACTGACCCGCCAGTGCGGCCGTGACGTGATCGTCACCGCCGTCTCGGCGCGCGACCACAAGCGCGATCGGGGCGTCGATTTGAGCTCTGCAAAGTGGTTCGACGATCCGGTCAAGATGGCCCAGACCGCAGAAATCGACGTGTTCGTCGAACTGATCGGCGGCGACGAGGGCCCGGCGCGCTCATCGGTGAAGACGGCACTCGAAGCCGGCCGTCACGTCGTCACCGCCAACAAGGCGCTGCTGGCCAAGCATGGCGTGGCGCTGGCCGAGATCGCCGAGAAGAAGGGCGTGCTTCTCAACTACGAGGCGGCGGTGGCGGGCGGCATTCCCGTCATCAAGACGATGCGTGAGGCGATGGCCGGCAATTCGGTCACCCGCGTGTTCGGCATCCTCAACGGCACCTGTAACTACATCCTGACCCGCATGGAGGCCGAGGGCATCTCGTTCGATGCTTGCCTGAAGGACGCGCAGCGGCTGGGCTATGCCGAGGCTGATCCGACCTTCGACATCGAGGGCCACGACACGGCGCACAAGCTGTCGATCCTGACCAGCCTTGCCTTTGGCACCAGGATCGCCGCCAACGACATCTACATGGAAGGCATTTCCAACATCACCCAAGCCGACATCCGCGCGGCCGCCGATCTCGGCTACCGGATCAAGCTGCTGGGTGTCGCCCAGCGCACCGAGAGCGGTATCGAGCAGCGCGTGCATCCGACGATGGTGCCGACCGCATCGGTCATCGCGCAGGTGCATGGCGTCACCAATGCGGTGGCGATCGAAACCGACATTCTGGGCGAGCTGCTGCTGTCCGGCCCCGGTGCGGGCGGCAACGCCACCGCATCGGCCGTCATCGGCGACATCGCCGACATCGCCAAGAGCCGGCCAGGCTTCCAGCATGGTCCGGTCTTCGGCCGGCCGGCCAAGGAGCTGAAACCCTACAAGAAGGCGCAGATGCGCAGCCATGCCGGCGGTTATTTCATCCGGCTGACCGTGCACGACCGCATCGGCGTGTTCGCGGCAATCGCCAAGCGCATGGCCGACAATGACATCTCGCTGGAATCGATCGTCCAGCACGCAGTCAACGGCGAGGCGGCGGCACAGAAGACGGTGATCCTTGTCACCCACGAGACGACGGAGGCCGCCGTTCGCAAGGCGGTAGACGGCATCACCAAGGACGGACATCTGACCGACAAACCGCAGGTCATCCGCATCGAACGGGCAGGGTAGCTTTGTCCGACAGTCGCGCGGGACAAGAATTCCGCAGGCATTGAGGTCCGGTCTGGAGGCAGGCAGCTGCCACAGACCGGAACGAATTCGCGTCGACGCCGTTCTCTTGGTCACCAACCAGAGGAACCGCTTCATGGCTGACACCAACAAATCCGACACCCCCGATATCGACGACATCCAGAAGACGTTGGAAAAGCAGATTGCCGAACTGCGCAAGGAGATCACCAAGATCAACAAGAGCATTTCGGCGCGGGGCGCGGAGATGCTCGATGACGCCAGCGAACAGGCGTCCGAGTTGTACGACACCGCGGCGAACCGCGCTTCGCGTACGGCGCAACAACTGCGCAGCCAAGCCCAGGCTGTTTCGGAAGTCGCGCGCGAGAATCCTGGTACGACGACAGCTTTGGTCGGCGTGATCGGCCTGCTCGGCTTTCTGGCCGGCTTCGCCATTGCTCAATCGACGAACGATACCTCCCGCCGCTGGTATTGACCGCAGCGCAATAGGGCCGGGCTTCCGGCCTTTTCTATTGTTTTCAGCAAATCACTTTTAAGGAGGACACCATGGCTTCGTCAGCGTTGATCGGCATCCTGATCACATTCCTCGTCATCATCCTCGTTCTCTATCTGGTTCAACGCCTGCCGCTCGATGGCCGGATGAGACAAATAGTTCAGGTCATCGTCATCATCATCGGCATCATTTCGCTGCTCAAATACCTCGCGGTTTTTTAGGCCGCGAAGGCCGCCATTCTCACCGTTTTAAGACTGGCCCGGCGCGTGGCGATCGGGCCGGTCGTGTTTCAAGACGTAGTTTAATCGATTGATATTGTTGGATATTCGATAATATTCGTGGCAGGTCTTGCCGTTGTCATGCTCGTTTGACAAAACAGGCCCGCCTCCGGCGGGAGGCCGCATTGCCAACGAGGAAATCACCAGATGAATGTGGCCCAGAACATCGTCGCCGGCCTTGACCGGATACTCACCATGGAACTGGTGCGCGTCACCGAACGGGCCGCCGTCGCGGCCGCCAGGCTGCGTGGGCGCGGCGACGAAAAGGCGGCCGACCAGGTCGCCGTGGATGCCATGCGCCAGGAACTCAACCGGCTTTCCATCAGGGGCACGGTGGTGATCGGCGAGGGCGAGCGCGATGAAGCGCCGATGCTCTATATCGGCGAAGAAGTCGGCTCCGGCAAAGGTCCGGCGGTCGATATCGCGCTCGATCCGCTCGAAGGCACGACGATCTGCGCCAAGAACCTGCCCAATGCGCTCGCCGTCATCGCCATCGCCGAAAAGGGCAGCCTGCTGTTTGCGCCCGATGTCTACATGGACAAGATCGCCATCGGTCCGGGCTATGCGGACGGCGTCATCGATATCGATGCCTCACCGGCCGAAAACATCGCCAGCCTCGCCCGCGCCAAGGGCGTGGCTATTTCGGACATCACCACCTGTATCCTCGACCGGCCACGTCATGCCAAGCTGATCGATGCCGTGCGCGCCACGGGTGCCGCGATCCGGCTGATCGGCGACGGCGATGTCGCCGGCGTCATCCACACCACGGATCCGGAAGAAACCGGCATCGATATCTATCTCGGCACTGGCGGAGCACCCGAGGGCGTGCTGGCCGCCGCCGCGCTGCGCTGCACCGGCGGCCAGATGCAGGGCAGGCTGATCCTCGACACACCGGAAAAGGTTGCTCGCGCGGCAAAGATGGGTATTTCCAATCCGAAACGGGTCTATCGGACGGAGGACATGGCGCGCGGCGATGTGCTGTTTGCGGCCACCGGTGTCACCGACGGCAACATGCTGGCTGGCGTCAAGTTCGGCCACAATTACATCACCACCCACACGATCGTGCTGCGCTCGTCGTCGCGGACGGTGCGCGAGATCAAGGCACGCCATCAGGACCTGGATAAGTTCTGACGCTTGCTTGCGAAGCCACCTTGCAATTGTTAGCCATTCGGGCGCACCCGATATTGGCTGCAAGGATTTGACGATGAAACCGTTCGACTGGCACGCGGATCCGATCTCGCGCGCCACCGCCATCACGCAGTCTTATCGCAACACCCAGAATGTGCGTCGCTTTCTCATCCGGGAATGCAGCTACGCATTCAGCTTCGACCGGCCTTTCATGGCCTGGCTCAAGGACGGTGTGGAAACGACGATGGGCGATGCGGCCGACGAATGGCTTCGGCGCCAGGCTGAAAAGCGGAAAGCGCAGTTTTCTTGACACTTCCCGGACGGCGCACACCGTGAATCGCTTGGCTTTGCCTGCCTTTGGCCTATAGAGCGTCGCATGAACGTGACACGATTTAAATCGTTGCCAATGCAGGTCGTCGCCCCAAAACCGCTGCGCACTTTTGGGCGACATGCACTATCGTGCGGCCAACGATGAGTTGGCAAAGCGTATGACCGGCGAAAAGCGCCTCTTCCTCGATGTCAGGCAGTCGGTATCAGGGGTTTCCTGGGAGCACCGGCTGACCGAGCGGCAGGACATGATCGCGCTCGCCATCGCGCAAGGCTACGGGGTACCCGATATCGTAGCACGGGTGCTTGCCGGCCGCGGCGTCACCGCCGAGCAGACCGAGCGGTTTCTCGATCCGACGATCCGCGATCTTCTGCCGGATCCGGCATCGCTGACCGACATGCACAGGGCGGCGGCCCGGATCGCCGCCGCGGTGATGGCCAGGGAAAAGGTGGCGATCTTCGGCGACTATGATGTCGACGGCGCCGCCTCGTCGGCCTTGCTGAAGCGGTTCCTCACGCATTTCTCGGTGCCGTCGGAAATCTACATCCCGGATCGTATTTTCGAGGGCTATGGCCCCAACCCCGACGCCATGCGCGAACTTGTTTCGCGTGGCGCGACACTGATCGTCACCGTCGATTGCGGCACCAACAGCGCCGCTTCCATCGATGCCGCCAATGAGGCCGGGGCCGATGTCGTGGTGCTCGACCACCACCAGGTCGGCGGTGCCTTGCCGGCGGCAATCGCTGTCGTCAATCCCAATCGCGACGACGACCTTTCCGGGCAGGGCCATCTCTGTGCCGCCGGCGTGGTCTTCCTCGCCCTTGTGCAGACGGCCAGGATCCTGCGTAGCCGCATGGCCGATGCTACGCCGCCGGACCTGCTTTCGCTGCTCGATATCGTGGCATTGGCCACCGTTTGTGACGTGGTGCCGCTGACCGGCGTCAACCGTGCCTTCGTGGTCAAGGGGCTGCAGATGGCGCGCCAGCAGAAGAACGAAGGGCTCGCGGCACTGGCACGGGTGTCGCGCATCGGCGAGCCGATCAGCACCTTCCATCTGGCCTATCTGATCGGCCCGCGCATCAATGCCGGCGGACGCATCGGCGATGCCGCACTTGGCAGCCGGTTGCTTGCGACCGACGACCCGGTCGAGGCGCGCACCATTGCCGAGACGCTCGACCGGCTCAACCAGGAACGGCAGCTGATGGAGCAGGAGATGCTCGCGGCGGCGCGCGCCGAGGCCGATGCGGAGCTCGCCGGCGGCAATGGCCCGGCTATCGTCGTCACCGCCAGCAACAGCTGGCATCCGGGCATCGTCGGTTTGCTCGCCTCACGGCTGAAGGATCATGCCCGCCGGCCGGCCTTCGCCATCGCCTTCAACGCCAACGGCATCGGCACCGGCTCGGGCCGCTCGGTCTCGGGTTTCGACCTCGGCCGGCTGGTGCGCGAGGCGGCCATTGCCGGTCTGATCGTCAAGGGTGGCGGGCATGGCATGGCGGCGGGCATCACCGTCGAGCGGGCGAGGCTTGGTGAGCTCAGGGCTTTTTTCGAAGAGCGGGCGGCAGCCGACGTGTTTCGCCTGCAGGGCGAGGAAAGCCTGGCCATAGACGGTGCGCTTGCCGCTGAAGGCGCGACACTCAGCCTGCTCGACGCGCTGGAACAAGCCGGACCTTTCGGTGCCGGGCACGTGGCCCCTGTTTTCGCGTTGCCGCGCCACCGGTTGGCCGATGCGCGGCCGGTCGGCACCAATCACATCCGCGTCGAGCTGCAATCGGAAAGCGGCGGCCGGATCCAGGCGATCGCCTTTCGCGCCGTCGATACCGCGCTTGGCGAATTCCTGTTCAAGAACCGGGGCAAGACAATCCACGTCGCCGGTTCGCTCTCAGGAAATTACTGGAACGGCAACCGCACCGTTCAGTTTCGTAT
>NZ_RZQA01001469.1:0-786 GCF_004022915.1 Mesorhizobium sp. M7A.F.Ca.US.006.04.2.1 | reverse complement strand
CGATCAAGACCGAGGAGAAGCCGGCCGACTTGATGATCGCCAACCCGCTCGGCAAGATTCCGGTTCTGGTGCTCGACGACGGTCGCTCCATCCATGACAGTCGCGCCATCACCCAGCATCTCAACCGTTTGTCGAAGAGCGCGCTTTTTCCACGCAATCCCGACAAGCGGCTCGAGGCAGAAGTGCTGGAGGCATTGGCCGACGGCATTTGCGACTGTGCGCTGTCGATGGTCTATGAACGGCGCACGCGGCCTGAGGAGATGGTCTATCAGCCCTGGCTCGATCGCCAGTGGGCGAAGATCACGGCGGCACTCGACCTGCTCAACGCCAACCCGCCGAAGCTGCCGAAAAAGATCACCGCCGGCCAGATGGCGCTGCGCGCCTGCCTTGGCTATCTCGCGCTGCGCTTTGCCGGGAAATGGGAGAAGGGTCGCGCCCGGCTGACGCGGTGGGCGGCACGCTTCGACGAGAAGTTTCCAGAACTGAAGCCCTGCATTCCCGGTTGACCGCCCATTACCCGAATAGATTTACCCGGAAATCACGCGAGCATAAAAAAAGCCGGGCGCGAGGCCCGGCTTTTTCGTGTCGTGGCTTGAACGACTTAGAACTTCATACCGACGCCGAAGGTGACGCGGTTGTCGGTGGCCTTGACCTTGCCGATGCCATCGAAGCTCTTGCTGCCGAAGTCGGTGTAACGATACTCGACGCGACCGAAGACATTGTCGGTCAGCTTGATGTCGGTGCCGAGACCAGCGGTCCAGCCGAGCAACGTGGCGCGGTCCGAAC
>NZ_RZQA01001468.1:0-787 GCF_004022915.1 Mesorhizobium sp. M7A.F.Ca.US.006.04.2.1 | reverse complement strand
CGACGAAATGGTGGCAGCGAGGGCCGAAATTGCAGCCCTTGGGCCGCTCGTGCGGCAGCGGCAGCTGTCCGGGGATGGAGATCAGCGGCCGTGAGTTCTTGTCGGCGCCCGGCAGCGGGATCGAGCGGAAAAGCCCCTGCGTATAGGGGTGGCGCATCCGGTCGAACACGTCCTTGATCTTGCCGGTCTCCACCGCTTCGCCCGAATACATCACGGTGATGCGATCGCAGGTTTCCAGGATCAGGCCGAGATTGTGCGACACGAAGATCATCGACGTGCCGAACTTTTCGCCCAGCCCCTTGACCAGATCGACGATGCCCGCCTCCACCGTCACGTCGAGCGCCGTCGTCGGCTCGTCGAGCAAAAGCAGCGCCGGCTTCGACAGCAGCGCCATGGCAATGACGATGCGCTGCTGCTGGCCGCCGGAGAGCTGGTGCGGATAGGAGCGCATCATACGCTCGGGATCGGGCAATTTGACCGAGCGCACCATATCGAGGGCGCGTTTATAGGCCTCTTCCTTCGACACCTTGTCGTGGATCAGCGGCACTTCCATCAGCTGCTGGCCGACTTTCATCGCCGGGTTCAGGCTCGCCATCGGCTCCTGGTAGATCATGGCGATCTTGTTGCCGCGGATGGAACGCAACTCCTCGTCGGAGAGTTCGCCCATGTCCTTGCCCTGGAACTTGATCTTGCCGCCGACGATCTTCCCGATGTTGGAGAGGTCGCGCATGATGCCGAGCGACACGGTCGACTTGCCGCAGCCGGATTCGCCGACGATGCCCATCGC
>NZ_RZQA01001467.1:0-787 GCF_004022915.1 Mesorhizobium sp. M7A.F.Ca.US.006.04.2.1 | reverse complement strand
CCACGACGCTGTCCGATTTCAATCTCGACGGAAAGACGTTCTCCGTCGACGGCAGCATCGTGCTGGTCAATGGCGCCTTGTCGTCGGCGCGGTTCAGCAAGGTCACCTTGAACAGGGGCGACGACGTTGCCGTATCGGTGAAGCGGTCCGGCAAGGGCTATGCGGTCGACATATCGGGCAACGCGCTCGACGCCCGCTCGCTCATCAAGCAGTTCACCTCCGACGTCGACACGGCTACCAAGACCACCGGTTCCGATGCCATTTCCGTCAGCGCCGATGTCGACCGGCTGACCGGTTTCCACGACGAGCAATTGTCCAATCTGAAGCTCGACTACAGCGCGGCCGGCTCGCGGGTGAACGGGCTGAAGGTCAGCGCCACGGCCAGTTCAGGTGCGGCCATATCGATCAGCAACACGACCGGCGCCGGCCGGCGCACGCTCAACATGCAGTCCGCGGACGCCGGCGCCATCCTGAGATTCCTCAACATCTACGAACATATGGAAGGCGGCGTGATCACGCTCGCACTGGCCGGGCCGAGCGACGGATCGCTCAAGGGCAAGGTCGACACCAGCAATTTTTTCGTCGTCAACGAACCGAAGCTCGCCTCCATCGTCTCGACCACGCCGGCCGGCGACAACCGCAGCCTCAACCAGGCGGTCAAGGGCAAGCTGGACACGTCGCGGGTGAAGTTCGAACGCGGCTACGCCGAGATCGACAAGGGCAGCGGCTATCTGAAACTGGCCAATGGCGTGCTGCGCGGACCGCGCATCGGCACCACGTTCCAGGG
>NZ_RZQA01001466.1:0-790 GCF_004022915.1 Mesorhizobium sp. M7A.F.Ca.US.006.04.2.1 | reverse complement strand
CCGTTGCAGTCGCCCATCGCCCAGATGCCGGGCACGCTGGTGCGCAGCTGGTCGTCGACGGTGACAAAACCGCGCTTGTCGACCTCGACGCCGGCCCTTTCCAGGCCGAGATCGTCGGTGTTGGGCGTGCGCCCCAGCGCCAGCAGCACATGCGAGCCGACCGCCGGTGGCTTGCCGGCGGAGAAGGTCACGGCGATGTCGTCACCCTGTCTGGCGAAGGCAATGTCGTCGGCGCCGACATGGACCGCGATGCCTTCGTTTTCGAGGATCGACAGGATGGCGGCGGAGACATCCTCGTCCTCGCGGCCGGTCAGGCGCGGGCTCTTCTCGACGACGGTGACTTCCGCGCCGAAGCGGCGGAACATCTGAGCGAATTCGAGCGAGATGTAGCTGCCGCCGACGACGACGAGATGGCGCGGCAGCACGTCGAGATCCATCATCGACGAGTTGGTCAGATAGTCGATGTCGTGGATGCCGGGAAGGTCGGGCACCGAGGCGCGGCCGCCGGTGTTGAGGAAGATCTTTTCGGCGGTCAGCAGATCGTCGCCGACGCGCACCGTGTTGGGGGATTCGAAACGCGCATGGCCGCGATAGAGGGTGCACTTGTCCATGCCGGCAATCCAGGTCTCGAGATTGCCGCGAGCGTCGTTTGTGACCTTGTCCTTGCGCGCCTTGATCACCTTGTAATCCACGCCGACCGGCCCGGAGAGCGTCACGCCATAGTCGGCGGCGCGGCGCGCCAGATGCGCGGCATAGGCGCTGGCGACCATGGTCTTGGTCGGCATGCAGC
>NZ_RZQA01001465.1:0-791 GCF_004022915.1 Mesorhizobium sp. M7A.F.Ca.US.006.04.2.1 | reverse complement strand
GTGGTGGCGGGCGCGGTATGAAGGTAGCGCTTACCGAGGCCGACCTTGAGGTCGCCTTGCAGACGGCGAGCACGGAAGCCGGTGCGGCCTTCGGCGACGATGCGGTCTACATCGAGAAATACCTGGAAAAGCCGCGCCATATCGAGGTGCAGGTGTTCGGCGACGGCTTTGGCCGCGGCGTGCATTTCGGCGAGCGCGACTGTTCCTTGCAGCGCCGCCACCAGAAAGTCTGGGAAGAGGCGCCCTCGCCGGCCCTCAATGCCGAAGAGCGCGCCCGTATCGGCGGCATCTGCGCCAAGGCGATTGCCGACCTCGGCTATTCCGGCGCCGGCACGATCGAGTTCCTCTACGAAAATGGCGAGTTCTATTTCATCGAGATGAACACGCGCCTGCAGGTCGAGCATCCGGTGACGGAAGCGATCACCGGCATCGATCTCGTGCATGAGCAGATCCGCGTCGCTTCCGGCGGCGGCCTCTCGGTGAAGCAGGAGGACATCAAGTTCAACGGCCACGCCATCGAATGCCGCATCAACGCCGAGGACCCACGCACCTTCACCCCCTCGCCCGGTACGATCACCCATTTCCACACACCGGGTGGTCTGGGCATCCGCGTCGATTCCGGCGTCTATTCCGGCTACAAGATCCCGCCCTATTACGACAGCCTGATCGGCAAGCTGATTGTACATGGGCGTAACCGCGTCGAGTGCATGATGCGCCTGCGCCGCGCCCTGGACGAGTTCGTCGTCGACGGTATCAAGACGACGCTGCCGCTGTTTCGCGATCTCGTCGGC
>NZ_RZQA01001464.1:0-792 GCF_004022915.1 Mesorhizobium sp. M7A.F.Ca.US.006.04.2.1 | reverse complement strand
GGCCTGCTCGAGCCCAAGGGCTATACCGGCTTCGGCCAGGATCAGGACAATGTCGTGCTGATGCCGCTGCACGCCTACCAGCGCCGCATCGCCGGCAACCGCGACATCGACAACATCTACATCGCCGCCGATGACCGCACGCCGACCAGCGAGCTGCAGCCGCGCGTCGAGGACATTCTGCGCGACGCCAGACGCATCACGCCCGATCGTGAAAGCGATTTCGCCATCCGCGACATGACCCAGATCGCCGACGCCATGGCCAGCGCCACCACCACCATGACCGGCATGCTGGGCGCCGTCGCCGGCGTCAGCCTGCTGGTCGGCGGCATCGGCATCATGAACATCATGCTGGTGTCGGTCACCGAACGCACCCGCGAGATCGGCATCAGGCTCGCCATCGGCGCGCATGAAAAGCACATCCTGATCCAGTTCCTGGTCGAGGCCACGGTGCTGTCGCTGCTCGGCGGCATCATCGGCATCCTGATCGGGCTGGCGCTGGCCGGCCTCGCCGCGGTGACGCTGACCATCCCGTTTGCGCCGAGCCCGGCGGTGATCCTGCTCGCCGTCGGCTTTTCCGCCCTGATCGGCATGGTGTTCGGCTTCTTCCCGGCGCTGCGCGGCGCCAGGCTCGACCCGATCGACGCACTTAGGCACGAATAGGGCAACCGGCCGAAACGCGGCCGGCGCTCCGACGGGTTTTTGCACAATCTTCGACATTTCCACCCAGCCCCGCCACTGTCGTCGCGCCGTTCATGATGCTAGGGCAATTCACGCTTGGGTGGAGGAATAGCC
>NZ_RZQA01001463.1:0-796 GCF_004022915.1 Mesorhizobium sp. M7A.F.Ca.US.006.04.2.1 | reverse complement strand
AATCTCAGCCGCATGCCACTTTGAAGGCGCGTCGACTTGCCGGCACCGAGCGGGCTGTCGGAGTCGTTTATGAACAATCCGCTGCTCGACGTGTCGGTGACGAAATATCCATCTCGCCCGCCAGAGATCTTGCAATGTGCCCTTGAAACGAACATGTCGGGATCGTTGATCTGCCAACCCGCGTCCGCGCTGCGGCCGATCACCAGCTCACCCTCGTCAAGCCGGGCCTGCCGCACCGCCTGGGTGCGTGGCCCTTGCTCCAGTGTCAGCAGCAGGCTCATGCCGCGACCCCCGTCATTTCCGGCCGCCATCCGACGATTGTCCGCAGCCGCATGTCGTCAGCATCGCCCCTTTCGATGGGTCGCGCAAGCCAGGCGGTCCGCCCGAGCCGAACCGCTCCGATTTGGGGCGGCGGTACGGCTTCACGCGCAAGCACGATGCGCAGATCGACGTCGAGCGACTCCCCGACCATGTCGCGAACGGCCTGCTTGAACAGCTTGAGCCGCTCGCCGCCAGGCAGGAACGCCTTGAACTCCTCATACCCCAGCGGGCCGACACGCAGTTCGATCCTGCTTTGGCGGCTGAAAACGCGTGGGCCGATCGTCGCGCCCTTGCCGAGCCCTGCAAAGGCCTTTGCAAGACGGGTCTGGAGACCGGTTGGTACTGTTATCCAGGCGGAGATGAACTCCTTGATCTGTACCGGCGCCTTGAACGCTTCCGCCAGGAACAGCGTCAGCCGTTCCGGGCCGTCGACCTGATTGGCCACCGAAGCCGCCTGCCGAACCTTCACCGTATC
>NZ_RZQA01001462.1:0-796 GCF_004022915.1 Mesorhizobium sp. M7A.F.Ca.US.006.04.2.1 | reverse complement strand
GCCGAATGGATCGTCACGCCGCCCTTGCTGAAAACCTGGTCGATCGGCAGGCCGGCGAAGCGCCGCAGGAAATCCGGCAGCCTGATGTGGATACAGGTCGGGCCGGCGGAAGGCATGACGGTCAGCCCGCCAAGCGCCGCGACCCGCCGCACGGCGGCACTCCATGGGGCGGCATTGCAGTCGCCCGCCATGATGGCCGTCTCGCCGAGCGCGGAAAGCGGCTCCGTCAACTCGCCGATCTGCCAGTACTGCTCGCGTGGCCAGGGCCAGCTGAGATGGATCGCGGCGACATCGACGTCGATGCCGCCGAAGTCGACGGTCGCTGTCGCCATGGCACCACGCCTTTCGCAACGCGCCTCGGTGCCGGCGGCAAAGGGCCGCCGCGAGAGCAGCGCGACGCCGAATATCTTGTTAGGGTAAGGACAGAGGATCCGGTATGGATATGCGCTGCTGATATAGCCAAGCTCGGTCGCCCACATCGCCGACACCTCGTCGAGGGTGATCACGTCGGGATTGGTCCGGCCGATCAGCGACAGCACCTTCTTCGGCGTTGGATTGTCGTAGCGCAGGTTCATCTGCAGCAGCTTGTAGATCGCGCGGTCTTCGTTCTTGGCTTCATAGGCGGCCTGAACCGGCCACAGGCGGGAGAAGGACAGCGAGCCGGAAGTGGTGGCGAAGGCCGCCACGGCAAAAAGCAGTGCCACGGCCGCTTGCAGTCGAAATGTCGTGGCCAGCAGCGGCAGTGCGCAAAGCGCCATCAGCACGGCAAGATGGACGCGGAAATGCGAGAAGGAAT